>JAOUKG010000639.1 GCA_029882725.1 Cyclobacteriaceae bacterium | reverse complement strand
AACTATCTTTTTCAAACTTACTTGTAGTCGAATCGAACGTAAATTTACATAAATAGTTTAAAAAAAAGAAACAATTTACTTCTGGATGTATTTTATGGACAATCTTTGCAAAGTATTGAAATAGCCCGTGAGTAAAATCTTTCAGTTTTTTAAATATATTTGCCTTGATTTTAATACCACTCAACCCTTAACAACATGTCATTTAAACATTTACCTTTTCTTATTCCGGTATACTTGCTACTTATTTTAATTGGTTTGGCGGGCTGTAATTCAAAACCTACAGAATTGGCTATTACTGTAAATACAAAACTGCAATTGGACAGTCTTCTTGAAAATTATTATCAGGAACATTTAAAGTTCTTTCCGTTACAGGCTACATCAGAAGGCGACAATCGTTATAATGATACATTACCCAATTATTTAAGCAACGACTTTAAAATTGCTTATCAGGAATTTCTTAAGAAAACACAAGAAGGTTTGGCCACATTGCCTTTGGACTCACTTTCTACGGAGGACCTTTTGAGTGTAGATGTATTGAAATGGGAGTGTGAAATTGGACTGGAAGGACTTCAATACGACGATCACCTCCTTCCAATAAATCAATTTTCCTCCCTAAATCTGTGGATTGGCCAACTTGCAAGTGGCTCTTCGGCACAACCTTTTAAAACCGTTGAAGATTACGAAAACTGGTTACTCCGTGTAGATGATTTTCAAACATGGGCCGAAAATGCATTAACTAACATGCAGGAAGGGGCTGAAGTCAATATAGTGTTGCCCAAATCCCTTATTAAAAAGACCATACCGCAACTTGCTTCCTTTAAATCGGGCCCTACCGAAGATCATTTGTTTTATACACCTATAAAAAACATTCCAGAAACGTTTAGTGAGGTTGAAAAACACAGATTAGATTCCCTTTACAGGGAAATGATCGAAAAGAAGATCATGCCCACTTTTGAAAAAATTTATCAGTACGCCTCCACAGATTATCTAACAGCAGGAAGGGAAACCACGGGAATCAATGAGCTTCCAAACGGAGCCGCCTGGTACAACTACCTTATAAAATACTACACAACCACCAATATGACTGCCGATGAGGTATTCGAATTGGGTAAAAATGAAGTTGCCCGGATTGAATCGGAAATGAAAAAGGTAAAAGAGGAAGTTGGATTTGAAGGAGACTTAAAAGCTTTCTTTGATCATGTGCGCACCTTGCCCGAACTCATGCCCTACACAGACCCACAACAAGTAATTGATCATTTTGTTTCTTTACACGAAAAAATTAAACCCAATCTGGCAAAACTCTTTGACAAAACACCGAAAACCCCGTTTGAAGTACGAAGAACAGAGGCTTTCAGGGAAAATTCTGCCAGTGCAGAATACAATGTAGGTTCTACCGACGGAAGCCGGCCTGGTATATTTTATGTTCCTATTCCTGATGTTAAATCGTACAATTCCTTATCGGATGAAGATCTATTCTTACATGAAGCTATACCCGGGCATCACTACCAGATAAGTCTGCAGCAGGAGAACAACAATCTGCCTTCATTCAGAAAAACCTTATGGTACAGTGCGTATGGAGAAGGTTGGGCACTCTATACCGAATCTTTGGGAAAAGAATTAGGACTTTACACCGATCCTTATCAGTATTTTGGAATGTTAAGTGCTGAGATGCATCGTGCGATACGATTAGTTGTTGATGCGGGAATGCATTCTCAGGGATGGACCAGAGAGCAGGCCATTCAATACTCTTTAGATCATGAAGCTGAAACTGAAGAAGGTATAATTGCTGAAATTGAAAGGTATATGGCTATTCCGGGTCAGGCATTAAGTTATAAAATAGGCCAACTTAAAATTCGTGAATTGCGTAACCTTGCCCAGGAAAAACTGGGGGATAAATTTGACATCAGGCAATACCATAATATCGTGTTGGAATCAGGTTGTATTCCTTTGGCTCTATTGGAGAAAAGGGTAAATACGTGGATTGATCAAGTATTGGAGACACGATAAATCAGAGACGTGGTAAATAGGGTCTATTGAAAAACATATCGCCTAAAGATAAGTTTTATCCCGTAGGGATAATATGTTTGTAGAAAGAATACATTGTCGCGAACCCGTCCCGTTAGGGATGGAATGTTTCGTCCACAACGTTTTGTTGTACACTTTTAAAGGATATTTGCCATTAAACCCGGGTTAAATCACCCCCTCTATTTCCTTTTTGCTGAGGGATCCATTCAACCAGCCTCCATCGTAAGAAGCACTATATTTATCATAAAAATTTAAAGCGGGCTTGTTCCAATCCAATACCTGCCATGAAATTCCATTGCAGTTCTCATCCAAAGAATGTTGAAGGACTCTGTCAAACAACAGTTTACCAATACCATTCCCTCTGTAGCCATCACTAACCACAAAATCTTCTAAATACAATTTTTTACCTTTCCATGTTGAATACCTGTAGTAATAAAGGGCAACGCCCACTACAACACCATCCTCATTTTCAGCCACATAAAACCCATATACTGGATTTCCGGAAAAACCATCTTCCAACATCGACTCCATAGTAACTTCCACCTCATCTTCGGCTTTTTCATAAATAGCTAACTCCTTTATGAGCCCCAAAACAGGCAGAATATCTTCTTTTTTTCCTTTTCTTATTTCCATAATTATGCTAAAACTTGATTAATAAGTGCCACAGTAAAAATGCTGAGTAAAAACCAACCGATAAAACCTTCCAAAACACATACATACCTGGCGAGTCCTTTGG
>JAOUKG010000638.1 GCA_029882725.1 Cyclobacteriaceae bacterium | reverse complement strand
ATCCTCTTGCTGTTTTCCTCTCAATACTCCTCACTCACACTCCAAACTGTTATTGGCTGCGGGCTACCCGGAAGCCCAGGCCGTGGCCCTCGCTGAAGTTGGGCATAACACCAGACCGTATATACCAGGCAACACCATTAATGTTATTCCTGCCACTATACATATACCCCTTGCTTTTATTGCCCCCACGGGCCGCGTATTCCCACTCCGCCACGGTGGGCAAACGGTAATTGCCACCCGTACGGGCATTCAGTTTACGTAAAAACTCCTGTACGTCTTCCCAGCTCACATAATACCTGGGGTAATCATAGGGTTAGGACAGTACCACTCTCTTGGGATAAGGACAGAGCGAGAATGAGTGTGAGAAAAAAAAAGCAGAGTATGAAACGCCGCTCTCTTCCGAGACTCGGAACTGTTTCTCACTCTGCTATGTAGGAGGTCGGGGAATAAAACCAATTATTGCTTTAATCAAATATTTTCAAAAAGCTGTCTTTAGCCAGGCTATCGAGCGAAAAGTCATAATCTGCCTCTTCGGAGTTTTCAACTATTTCGGCGCCAAGGGCAAGCACAATATCGTTAAAAGACAAGGGGTTGTTCCACTGTTGAAACAAGGCGTTGGTGGCCATATCGGATACTAGTGAGTTTCCGGAAACATGAGAATGGCCGGCCCCGAAATTCAACAACACAAAACACTGGTCTGGCTCCTGAGGCATAATCATCCCCAGTACCGTTTGTTTCTGCACCGAACTGCATTTTATTTCGGCAAACAGGTTATTGGGGTTCATCATATAATCCTGCGACACATCATCTCCTTTGCCAATTATTATTTTGTATTCACTATTGTCATTCCCGGAAAACACATTGTTCATCACCAATGTGGGCTGCTTTAGCCCCTCGTTGGCATACAAGTATTCAACTGCCCCTTCCGGCGCAGAAGTAATATCACCAGAATACATCAATTCACCTTGATTTTGGCAATACAGCTCATTCCAGCCTATTTTCCCACCAATATTTAACCCTGACAAATCCAGGTCTCTCGCGCCCCATGCATCTTCCCAATAGACCCCTACTGCCAATTTTTCCCCATAAAATCGTGTACCTGTGGGGATATTTCCTACAAACATCTTTTCTGAAGTAGGAAGTGCAAAATTCACATTATCCGGAAAAAAGACCTTTTTACCCTCCAACACAAATCTCACTTTTATATATTCCAACAAGAACTTATAATTTTGCGCACAAACCAGGGCAACGTTATTATTTTCTGGTAAATTTTTCTTTTTTGCACTCTCAGTTGACATCTGGTCAATCTGTAGCCCATAACCTTTGGTAAAAGATTTTCCATTTCTGATCCTGTAAACAAAGGCATCCTGTCCGTTCATTCTGGAATAACATGCGGAAATGGCTTTAAACAATGCAAACGGAGTAGCATTTTCCAACCAGTGATTGTCCTGATTGTTTAGTAAGATATTGGTCACCTTGTTTAATGGGTTTGAAACCAAAGGTTTGTGGTACTTTTTCGACAATTTGGATATCCGGTTGATTGTTTTACCACATTGGGGTTTAAAGGCCAGGAATAATGGTTTGAAACGGTTAAAAACTTCAGCCAGCTTTTCCAGACCAAATGAACTAAAATGTACTGATGGGTTGAAATTGGCTTTCTCAATCGCCCTAATCACTTCAGGACTTTTTATCAATAGGGCCTGACCAGTGGCGCGGTAAATGATATATCTTAAAAAATCCATTGTATTTGAAGGAAAAACACCATACAAATCAGCGATTTTTATGATCGCTTCTTTATTCTTTATTCCTTCATTCCCTTTAAAAATATAACCCAACTCATCCACAAGAACACTCAAAAGATCATTGATGGTTTCTTCTTTCAGTGCAATGCCAGACTTCAACAAAGACAGACATTTTTCCACCATTTCTTCCGCTGTGTAGGCATTTATTACTTTGTAGGCGAGTTTTACTTCGGGAACATTCAATACCTCAGCGGGAATATATATTTCATCCTGAAAATTGCTGCCATACGTTGAGATATAGTGACGGATTTGCTCCATAAACAAATCGAATCGGGAGCTGTTTTTAATTTTAGACCAGGATTTATGAAATGTTTTATTCAGTTCCTGGCCATTGAGCTTTTCTTTTTGGTAATATCCCAGTATCCTATCTTTTGCCCAAAGTGCTCCGGATCCAATAACAAATCCTTCCTCAGAGATAAAAGGTGGTTCTCCTTCGGGTCCCTTGGCTATTACCGCATTAAACAATCTTAATGTTTTCATTTTAATAAACAGGTTATGATAAAACATTACCCATACAGTGCACAACAATTTTAATCATTAAGACGAAGAGTAATTTAGTTTAGCAGACTAACCCTTTAAAGGGCCATAGGAACTCTTTTTGTCTTAATGAAACAAAAAACCGGTGAGAAGTACTTCGCAAACCCAGCGACAATTTAATGTCCGCCTGGGACCCATTTTATAGGAACTTCTTTTACCGGTTATTTTATTGTGTCCAGACTTTTAAACCTACCTATATAAGTTTACGTACAGGGCATTCGTTATTTTATTCCATCCATGTGTTGATGTCAACCGAAGGTCTCTATATTTTTTTTAAAAAAAGGCCTTTTCAACTATTAAACCAAAAACCAACCCAAAATAATTGTAAATATTTACCCGGGCGCCCATAATCTAAAATACCTGAAATATTTAGGGTATTCTTCCCGGGGGCAAAAGGCCACGCATACCTCTTCGTTATTGAGCG
>JAOUKG010000637.1 GCA_029882725.1 Cyclobacteriaceae bacterium | reverse complement strand
GACAGCAGTGTTTCCGCCTGGTTACTTCAGCAACAGGGATATGAAGTTATTGGTGTTTTTATGCGGAATTGGAAAGATGATTCAGTAATCATCAACGATGAATGCCCGTGGATAGACGACAGTAACGATGCCATGCTTGTAGCTCAAAAACTGGGTATTCCTTTTAAAGTTATAGACCTTAGCGAACCCTATAAGAACAGAATTGTTGACTACATGTTCTCAGAATATGAACAAGGTCGTACCCCCAACCCCGACATTCTTTGTAACCGTGAGATAAAATTTGATGTTTTCCTTGAAGCTGCAATGAAACTAAAAGCCGATTATGTAGCTACAGGACATTATTGCAGAAAATCAGAATCCTTGAAAGAGGGACAAACCCATTATCATTTACTAGCAGGAAAGGATAAAAACAAAGACCAGAGCTATTTTTTGTGCCAATTGAATCAATTTCAGTTATCAAAAGCCCTCTTCCCTATTGGGGAATTAGAAAAACCCGAAGTACGGGATATTGCGAGAAAACTTGATTTAATTACAGCAGAGAAAAAAGATTCACAAGGATTGTGTTTCGTAGGAAAGGTACACTTACCTGAATTTTTACAACAACAACTTAAAACAAAAAAAGGGAACGTAATCCTTATTGAAGCTGATTCTCCTTTATATCAAGTGCACAATGGAGAAGGCCTTTCTACAAAATCCACTAAATCACTCTCGGCCATTACTTACAAGGAAACCGACGGAAGGGTTATTGGGGAGCATACTGGCGCCCACTATTATACCAATGGACAGAGAAAAGGACTTAATATTGGTGGTTTTCCTAAACCTTTATTCGTGATAGGTACTAACACGGTTGATAACCTTATTTACATGGGCATGGGCGAAGACCACCCCGGACTTTATCGTGACGGACTTTTTGTGAAAGAGGAAGATGTACATTTTCTGGATCCTGTAAATGCTTTATCTCCAGGCGAATCCAAAAAATACCTGGGCAGGATTCGTTACAGACAAAACCTTCAGAATTGCACAATAGAAAAAACAGAGAAAGGGCTTTATGTAATTTTCGATACACTACAAAAAGCCATTACTGCCGGGCAATTTGTAGCCTGGTACGAAGGAGATGAGCTTATTGGAAGTGGGGTTATAAGCTAAAAACATTACATGATTCAGGTTATTAGCTATCTATTTTTAGATTGTATTTATTTAAAAGCCCTATAACATCGGGCATAGAAAATTTCGCATGCTTTACATTGTTGATTTCCGGATCAATATTGTAGTTACGGGAATCTCTAAAATCGGCTTTCTCCATATTGGTGTTATCGAAAATAGCATCCAACAAATCACAATTAACTATCATGGAATTTTTCAATTCAGATTGAACAAAATCGACTCCTTGAAGTTGTGAGTCCATAAATTTTGACCTGCTTAATTTAACTTGAAAAAATGAAGAGTGATTCAACTGACAATTCTCAAATAAAACAGCAAAACCAAATTCATTGCATTTATTAAAATGTAATCCCAACATTTTACAATTTAGAAATTTCACATCTTGTAAGGAAGTATTGTTTAAATCAGCATTACTTAAATTACAATCGATAAATTTCGACTCACTAAACCTTATGCCTGAAAGATCTGCATTTGAAAAATCACAATTCAAAAAAGTGCAAAACTCGTACTCCCCTTTCAATAGAGGATAATCAGTGAATTTTATTTTGTCAAAAGTCTCTCCCTCAAAGTATTGAAATTCCATTTGTAAGCAACCCAATTAAACCCCTGAAACACCACCACTTACAATAAACTTCATCGCTTTTGTGCCTTTAATTTTTAGGGGTTTTATGCGATTAACAGAAACCAAATAATGATTCCCACTGAAATTGTAAGAGTGGGGTATATATACTGCTACTATATCAGTAAGCTCCATAAAAGACAAATCAGTTTGGGTAATAAAACCTATTCGATAAAGACCTTCATTATCACTTTCAGACATTCTTACCAATACAGGTTTATCAAATTTCTTTTTATCCCCTACAAATGCATCGATCAAATCTTTTAATGAAGTGTATATCAGACTTACAAAGGGTACTTTTTTTATTGCTCTTTCAAAGTATTCAAAAAAAGGTTTCGTAATAAACATAGAGGCTAAATATCCTAAACCTGTTATGGCAGTAAGGATAATCAACAAACCTATACCAGGAATTGTAATATTTAATAACCCATCTATCCAGGCAATTGAAATTACTAAAACATATATAGTAATAGCCAAAGGAACTACAAACAATAAACCCCTGAAAAAATAAGTCAGAATATAATTAAGGGTAAGCTTTTTCATAGTGTAAATATAGAATATTTGGAGTTGTACTAAAAAACAAAACAAATACGCACCCAAACTTAGGGGTAGAATTAATTATGAATTTTTAAACTATTATTGCTGTTTTCCTTCGTTTCAATGAGTAAAATAATTGAATATTCTCTCTAATCTAGCTCTTAAACTAAAGATATCAAACCTTGATAATGCAATAGCGACTCTATTACACCTTTTATTGCATAAACCCGGTTATAATAGTTATCAGTAAAAATTGACCAAAAAAAATTCCTTTGTGAAAATTAAAAATCTTAAATTTTCACAAAGGAATTAGTATAAAAATTTATAAAATATTTTTAAATAGCCAGCCCGATAAAAGATTTAAATGCAATTCCCATAAGCCCTGTAATTAGCATGGTAAGCCCAAGTCCTTTCAAACCATCAGGAACATTTGAATATTTCAGTTTTTCAC
>JAOUKG010000634.1 GCA_029882725.1 Cyclobacteriaceae bacterium | reverse complement strand
AGATGTAAGCACATTGAAAAAAGCTGAAGAAGATATGCGACGATCTCTTGAAAAGGAAAGGTATCTAAATGAGTTGAAGACACGTTTTGTTTCAATGGCTTCTCATGAATTCAGAACACCTCTTACCTCAATAATGAACTCGGTTACACTCTTATCAAAATACATTGATATTGAAAAAAATGATGGGAAATCCCTGAATTATATTGAGCGGATTAAAACATCTATTCAACATTTAAACAGTATCCTCAATGATTTTCTTTCTTTGGACAAACTTGAGGAAGGAAAATTGGAAATTAATTGTTCTAAGTTTAGCGTGGCCCAGTTTTTTGAAGAAGTAATTGAAGAAATTAATAGTTTGATTAAAAAAGGGCAACAAATTGATTATGATCATATAGGAAAGGAACAAGTATTTATAGATAAACAGATGATGTTTAATATTTTTAATAATTTACTCTCCAACGCCATAAAATATTCTCCTGAAAATAGCTTAATAAAAGTTGAAACCAGCGTGATCAAAGATAATCTTACTGTGGCGGTTACTGATTATGGAATAGGAATTCCTGAAAACGAACAGAAACACATTTTTGAAAGGTTTTTTAGAGCCAAAAACACGGTGAATATACAAGGTACAGGCCTGGGGTTAAATATAGTGAAGAAGTATGTGGATATTGTGGGAGGAAAAATTGATTTTATAAGTACCCCCTCTGTCAAAACCACGTTTATTGTAACTATTCCATATAATAATAATTCATAATGAAAGAGCATAAGTAAAGGTATAAAAATGAAAAAGATCTTATTAATTGAAGACAGCCAGGATATTAGAGAAACAACGAAAGAAATTCTTGAGCTTGCAGATTACGAGGTCTTAACTGCTGATAATGGTAAAACCGGGGTTGAACTCGTAAAATCATCAAAACCAGACCTGATAATTTGTGATATCATGATGCCTGATTTGGATGGGTATGGTGTATATAACATCTTAAGTAGAAACATAAATACCTCAAAAATTCCATTTATTTTTCTAACTGCTAAAGTTGAAAAAGGGGATATCAGGAAGGGGATGAATTTGGGTGCTGATGATTATATAACAAAACCTTTCGAGGAATCAGACTTGCTTGATGCTGTGGAAGTACGGTTGAGAAAGAATGAGGATGTAAAAAATCATTATCAGAATAAAATAGCCGATTTTGAGGAGTTTATTCGTGAAACAAGAGGAATGGATGAATTAAAGGATATTTCAAAGTCAAAAAAAATAAGATTTTACAAAAAGAAAGAAGTGCTATACAGAGAGTATGACTTTGCAAACTATCTTTTTCAAATTATAAAAGGTAAAGTGAAATGCTTCAAAACAGATGATTATGGTAAAGAATATATGAACGATATCTATTACCCTGGTGAATTCATTGGGTACATAACTTTGTTGGAAGGGGGTGATTATCAGGAAACTGCCATTGCCATGGAAGATTCAGAAGTTTCTGTTATCCCTAAATATGATTTTCTTAACCTAATAAAAGTGAATAGAGTAGTTGCCTCCAAGTTCATCAAATTACTTTCTAACAATGTGTTGGACAGGGAAAAAAGATTACTAAAACTGGCCTATGCACCTGTAAGGGAACGTGTAGCTGAAGTATTATTAAAACTTATGGATAAAGAGGATATAAAAAAGGGTTCTATTTTTAAATTTAAAATTTCACGCGATGATCTGGCAAGTATGGTGGGTACGGCAAAAGAATCTTTGATAAGGTCTTTATCGGAACTAAAAAAAGAAGGGATAATTGATACCGATGGGCAGGAAATAATTATTCTCAACGAAAAAGCGCTCTATAAACAAGCAGAAAACATCTAGGCTTTTGTGGACTTTTTTCGTTACGATCAGGCTTTGAATTTGCACCAAAACAGGAAGATTATATAGGCCGTTTTGAAATGACATTTATCATTGGTTTCAATAACACTTGTTCTTTCATAAAAGGTCAGTTGTATGGAGATTTGAATAAAGAAATTTAATGTACAACTAATAACATAATTATCATGTCACTTATGAAACCAAGAAGAAATAGAGGACTAATGGTTAGTAACCTATTTCCAAGAACTTCTCTTATGAATGATTTTTTTGAATCAGATTGGCCCATGACTGATTGGAATGGTGGAATGCTCAGTGAATGGGTACCTGCTGCCAATGTTAAAGAAGACGAAAAAAGATTTATGATTGAATTGTCTGTTCCGGGATATGCTAAAAAAGACATTCATGTTGAGTTGGAAGAAAATAACATGTTGCGTATCAATGGCGAGAGAAAAGATGAAAGTGAAGAAGAAAGAGCCAATTTTACCCGCAAAGAATTTAGTTATGGATCATTTTCCAGATTATTTAAACTTCCTGAGGAAGTAAATGAAGGTAAAATTGAGGCAAAATGTCACGATGGTATCCTTTTCGTAGAATTGCCTAAAAAAGAATCTGCAATTGCTCACAAAAAAGCAAAAGAAATACAGATCGCATAAGTAAGTAAATTGTAATATTTAATTTTTCTCATTTAAGATATGCATAATATGTGCATTTTGAATGGGTTTGTTGGCTTGGTATATTTCCGGGAATAGTGAATGGGTTTTCCCGGAATGTTTTGGTTGATTTGAGATTAGAATTAAACCAATTTGAAAGGGTAGTTAAATTATTAGAGCTAGGCCAGGAGTCGTGCATGTATTTGTTCGAAGGGCTTGGAGGGTAACTGGATATAATTTTCTGCCCTTTTTTTATCCTTTTTTCTGGAATTTTGAATTTTTTGA
>JAOUKG010000635.1 GCA_029882725.1 Cyclobacteriaceae bacterium | reverse complement strand
CCATGCTAGCCACAAGAAATTTACGAAGAGGGTTATCATTTGGTTTGCCAAGTGGTCAGGCCACAGCAAAAGCTCTAGGTTTACGTGTTTTAACTGAAAATGAATTAAAATCAGGTTTACCAGAAAATGAAATTGAAATCCTTAATTCTCAACAAAAAAGACTTCTCAAAAAAACACCATTATGGTATTATGTACTTAGAGAATCTGCTATTTTAAATGGTGGTAATAGTTTAGGCCCTTTAGGTGCAAAAATTGTTGCAGATACTTTTATAAAAATGTTAAAAAGAGACGGAAATTCTTATCTAAATCATTCCGGAGGATTTACTCCTTTTCTCCCATCAGAAACAATAGATGATTTTACAGTTTCAGATTTGATAAAATTTGCGGGAGTGAATGAACCTCAATAAAATGTTATGCAAATGCCAATTTACACATTCGTATGAACGGCTTTCACCACCAGAATATATCAGGTGGGTTTGTGGGAATGGTTGGTGCATAAGCTTTTCTAATTTAAAATTAGAACTTACAATTTGCAACTCAATACCGCAACACGTAAAACCGTTCTGACTTGAATACTTCACCTCATATAAACGCTGCGAATAATTCGACATAATCGTAAAACAAAAAGTATAGGGAGTATAACTTTCATAGTTAATTAAATTTAGTGCTTCCAATTTAACACGCAATTATTAGGCCATGACAAATCCCTCACAAAAAACTGTCCACGGCTCTAATAAAAATAAAAACATTTGAACTTCTCCTATTAGTTTTGTGATTGCAACTATAAAACTTAGATCAATGCCAAATAATTATCACCCCCAACCTCAACCTCATTAGCCAACTATTCCAAAAAAATTACTTTATTTGCTTTATGGCAAATACCATTCTTAAAATAGATCCACGCGATAATGTGTGGGTGGCCCTTCAGGACTTACAGGCAGGTCTGGAAGTAGATCTTAACGGATTAAAGCTTACAATTCCACAAAAAGTGCAGGCAAAACATAAATTCACCGAAAAAGCCATGCCTAAGGGGTCTGAAATTATCATGTATGGAATCCTTGTAGGGCAAACTACCACCGATATCCCTCAGGGTGGGATTGTTACTACTCAAAATGTGGTTCATAAATCTGCCGATTTCAACGAAAAAAAGGCAAATGTTTTGTGGAATGCTCCCAACGTAGATAAATGGAAAAACACCTCCTTTATGGGTTTTCACCGCCCCGACGGACAAGTAGGTGTCGCAAATTACTGGCTTGTTATACCCTTGGTTTTCTGTGAAAACAGGAATGTGGGGGTAATTAGAAATGCCTTTGAAGAAGAATTGGGATTTTCAAAACCAGATAATTTCAAACAATACGTCAGGGAACTTGTAAAGCTCTATAAAGAAGGTAAAGCCGATGATTTTGAGTCTGTTTCTGTGGCCGATGCACACACCGGAACCCCAAACAAACTATTTAAAAATGTTGACGGACTCAAATTTCTTACCCATGAAGGTGGATGTGGAGGCACCAGGCAAGATTCAGAAGCTCTTTGTGCACTGTTGGCTGGCTATATAAACAACCCCAATGTTGCTGGAGCCACCGTGTTGAGTCTGGGATGCCAACATGCCCAAACAAGCCTGCTTCTCTCTCAGTTGAGAAAACTTCAGAATCCTATTGAAAAACCGCTTGTACTTCTGGAGCAACAAAATGAAGGTACCGAGCAACAATTACTCGCAAAAGCCATTAGAAAAACATTTACTGAACTGATTAAAATTGATAAACTGGAAAGAAAACCTGCTCCTTTGAGCAAACTCACCATAGGGCTTGAATGCGGTGGTTCCGACGGGTTTTCAGGAATATCGGCCAACCCGGCAGTGGGACATGCTTCCGATCTGATGGTAGCCCTTGGCGGGAAAACCATACTATCTGAATTCCCTGAACTTTGTGGTGTAGAACAAGAATTGCTCAATAGATGTACAACCGAACAATCGGCCGGCCGTTTTGCTGAATTGATGCGTGCCTATGAAAAAAGTGCAAAAGATTCGGGATCTGGCTTTGATATGAACCCTTCTCCGGGCAATATCCGCGATGGACTCATTACCGATGCTATAAAATCGGCAGGAGCAGCTAAAAAAGGAGGAACATCTCCCGTTGCCGATGTGTTGGATTATGGGGAATATGTATCGAAACAAGGATTGAATCTACTTTGCACTCCGGGAAATGATGTGGAAAGTACTACTGCTATGGCAGGATCGGGTGCCACCATTGTTTTGTTTACAACGGGTTTGGGAACTCCTACCGGAAACCCCATAGCACCTGTAATAAAAATAAGCACCAATACCATTTTGGCCAATAAAATGCCCGATATCATTGATATTGATGCCGGCACCATTATCGATGGACAAAAATCCATAGAAAATGTAGGCGAAGAAATCCTTGAAATGATTATTCAGGTAGCCAATGGCCAATATACTACCAAAGCCGTGGAATCTGTCCAAAACGATTTTATTCCATGGAAACGTGGGGTTTCTTTGTAACTATAAACATGAGTGCAGAAGTACAAAAAAAGCACTGTATTATAACATAAAAATGTAATATATTATATTAAAATTAACACAATCCATTTCATCGTATCAACGCAATGCATTGTGTTTCAACGAAATAAACATTATGAACGAATTCCTAAACGAAAATTTCCTTTTAAAAACCGACTTTGCGCAACGATTGTATCACAACTACGCTAAAGATTTACCTATAATTGACTACCATTGTCACCTTCCTCCCAAAGAAATTGCCG
>JAOUKG010000633.1 GCA_029882725.1 Cyclobacteriaceae bacterium | reverse complement strand
TGGCATAATCAGGGTCATATGTACACCCAAAGCTTGGGCAATCATCGCAAGGGCAATACCGGTATTACCCGACGTTGCTTCGACTAATTTATCCCCTTTTTTTATTTCACCCCTTTCCATTGCCCCTGTAATCATTCCTAATGCAGCCCTATCTTTTACACTACCACCCGGATTTTGTCCTTCCAGTTTGGCAAAAACAGAAACCTTGTCAGGAATGTCATTCAAATGTAATTTCACCAGAGGGGTATTGCCTATCAGGTCAAAAAGTTCATTTCCCATATCAATCTATCAGTTCGGTTTGAATGCCGTTTGAAGTTTTATTTTTATAGTATATTTTGGAGTTTGGCTCAACACTTTCTGTAAGCCATACATTCCCACCAATAATCGAATTTTTACCGATGATGGTTTCCCCTCCCAATATTGTAGCGCCCGAATAAATCACCACATTATCTTCTAATGTAGGGTGTCGCTTTTTCTCAGCATCCTCTTTTCGAACACTCAATGCGCCCAAGGTTACTCCTTGATATAACTTCACATGATTCCCAATTACACTGGTTTCTCCTATCACAACTCCGGTACCATGATCTACACAAAAACTTCTTCCAATAGTAGCTGCAGGGTGTATATCAATCCCTGTTTTTGAATGAGCATGCTCTGTGATAATCCTGGGAATTACTTTTACCTTTTCAAGGCTAAGAATGTTGGCTATTCTATATGCCGCAATTGCATAAAATCCCGGATAAGTACGAACCACCTCATTGAGACTTTTAGCTGCCGGATCCCCCATATACATTGCAGTTGCATCTTCCTGTAATTTTTCATGTACTTCTGGCAAAGCATTGAAAAAATTTTCCACTATCTCATCCGGATCTGAAACAACATATTCATTATTTCTTGTTAAAATACTGTCTAACTGAACCTGCAATTTGTGATAATGGAGGTCAAATTCCTTTTGAGAACCAAAACTAAGTTTTGTGAAATCAGGAAATAATGTCCCCAATAATTCCACAAAAAAACCATTCACCATCTCAGGAGAAGGGCATCCTGTACATCCCTTATGGGATTGATAAAGTTTTAATGTAAATGAATTGTCCAATTTCTTTGAATTTAAAATTAGTAAACACTCGTAAAGGGGAGTAGGTTCACAAATTAAGTGAATATTATTTAAAGTTCATTTCATAAAACCACGGAAAGCCCAACAATCCTGGTCGAACATGGATATAAACCTGATCACCGGGCTCTAATGTATTGTAAAAACTTTGATATACAGGAAGTTCAATGGGTCCTTCAAAAGAATCAAAATCCTCAACTTCAATAGCAGGGCCATCAGGGATCAGCTCTGTTATAAAAGGAGAAACCACTTGTGGTGTATTAAAATCCATTGCACAGTTTAAGGTTGTTGTAAAACCTATACCGTACATAAAACACAACACGACAATAAACCCAGCCTCTAACATTGATAATTGTTGTTTTTTATATTCAAATGACCCCCTTAATAGTATGAAAAAATATATCAGACCAAATAATATTGAATATAACCAAAACATGAGTGAAAAATTCATATAATAAATTAACCCCGTGTGGATAGCCGTGGCAATAGACGATAAAATAAGGGCAATAATTAAAAAAGGATATTGACCTCCTGAAGATTGGTACAACCGTACCCATTTTTTGTTTTGAAATAGAAAATTGACAAGTAAAATAGGATATATGAAAGTAAACGCCGGAAAGGCACTCAATAAAGGGCTTAGAAGCATAATAGCTGCTGTAACTGTAAATCCTATGGTTATCGTTTTTACCAGTTTGAATTTCTTTTGAGCCTCCTTGAGAGTAACATCTTCCGGAAGGTTATGAAATATCTCATTTTGCTCAATTACTTTTTGATCTGTCTCGGTTGCCTCATCACCTATACTCAGATCTTTGAATTTGGAATGGACTACTTCAAAAAATTCTTCTTTATTTTCAATTAAACTTGAATTAATAGAAAAGAGCATGGAAGTATTATTGATACCATAAAATTGAAAATCAGTTACCTCTTTCTTTTTCTTTTTAAATTGCTTTCTATAGCCACCAAATTCATCAATTGAATAAACTCTTTTCAAACCAGGTTTAACAATTGTAATTTCATTGTCCGCTATTTCAAATCTAAAAAACAAACGCAATCCAATTTGGTAAATTATGCTAAGAACTATTGGGATATAAAGAAGTATTCCAGTCCATTCAATAAATTCTGTATTCCAATCTCTTTCCTGAATATCTTCATAAAAAGCAAAATATAAACCTACCGGAATCCCCATAACAAGTATGATCAAAAAAAGTATCGGGAGTAACTCCAGTTTGTATTTAAAGGTTGTTTTCATCCTTTTTTAATGAAAGACTAAATTTAATAAAAAAGCAGGAAGAATTTAGTGGATAATGGATAATGGATAATTTATTTACTTTGAAATTTTAGTCGGTCAGTAGTGATAATTTTTAATTGTTAATTATCCATTATCAATTATCAATTATATTGCGCCATGTCTTCATATTTTCAAACCAGTCTCGAATTTATAAAAGGTATCGGCACGAAAAGAGCTGAGCTATTAGCTGGTGAGTTATCACTGAATACAACCTATGACCTGATCACCCATTACCCTTTTCGATATGAAGACCGTTCAAAATTCTTTAAAATAAAAGATATTAACGAAGATTCACACTCAATACAAATCCTGGGGCGGATACGTACTGTTGAAATGGTTGGTTCCGGGTTTAAAAAAAGAATGGTAGCCTGGCTTACCGAT
>JAOUKG010000026.1 GCA_029882725.1 Cyclobacteriaceae bacterium | reverse complement strand
ATTCAATGAGGAAATAATAAATGGAGGGGAGTACTTTCCCAGCAACTATGACAAACCTCATAGCTTTAACCTTGTGGCCAATTACAAATTTACAAGAAGATTAAGCTTTTCATTTAATCTAAACTACAGTACCGGAAGGCCGGTAACTTACCCTGTATCAGCCTATTATTATAAAGGAACTCAATTTGTTCAATATTCAAATAGAAACTTTTATAGAATCCCTGACTATTTCCGTATTGATGCTGGTTTTAATCTAGAAGCTGGACATAAAATAAAGAAATTAACACATAACTATTGGTCTTTCTCTATTTACAACGTTCTGGGAAGAGATAATCCTTTTTCAGTGTTTTTTGATATTCAAGAAGGAAAAATTCAGGGTTATCAGTTAATTATTTTTGGATCATCCATTCCTACTATTTCTTATAACTTTAGAATATGAGATTTAAATATATAAATATTGTTTATTTCCTTGTGGTGTGTTTTTTCAGCTCTTGTATTAAGCCTTTTGACTATCAAAATGTTGAATACGAAAAATCTGTAGTAGTTGATGGCTTGATTACAAATGAAAAAAAAGAACATTTGGTCAAACTTGGTTATTCCTCTCCAATCAATTTATCAGATAATATTCCACTCACAGGAGCTTCTGTTTGGATAGACGTATCCGATGGTTCAACTATTTCTTTTTTCGAAGTAGAACCTGGTAATTACAAAACAGCAGCCGACGTGGCCTGTATACCTGGTTATAGTTATACACTGAATTTCAACCTGCCAAATGGAGAAACATATAAATCAACAGTAGAAAAATTTAATGCCCCTATACCAATTGATAGTATCTATATCCGATATGCCGAATTACCGACAGAAACTTCCGGATTCAATGAACCAGGCATTCAATTCTTTATAGATTCTCATGATGAGAGTTACAACTCTAAATATTTCAGATATGAATGGGAGGCTACCTATTTAATAAAAACTCCTCTTACTTCCTATTATGATTTTGATTTTGGAACAAATACATTCTTTCCTAGAACAACTTACGTAAGTACTTGTTATGCTTCTGATTACAACTCAAGCCTAATTATTGGCAATTCATTAGATAATGAATTTGGAAGAATTGCAGAATTACCTATCCATTTTGCTTCAGGTGAATCCTATAAACTAAAACATCGTTATTCACTTTTTGTGAAGCAATTTAGTATATCCCAGGAAGCTTTTTCTTTCTATAAAAAAATAAAAGAAAGTAATGAATCAGGAGGATTTCTTTTCGACAAGCAATTAGGTTCTATAACTGGAAATATAAGAAACCCAAAAGCACCTTCAGAATCCGTATTGGGGTTTTTCGAAGTAGCTAGTGTTTCAGAAACAAGAAGATTTTTTAATCACACTGATTTCAATAAATTTATTGCACCCCCTCCATTTAAATTTTATTGTAATTTTCAGGAAATAATAGAGACCACTGATGATAGCATATCATATTATATGAATAATTACAACAGTTTAAGAATAGTTTCCACAAGTAGTTACGGTACCCCTGCTCAGTTGTGGAGTCGTGAATGTACAGATTGTTCATGGTATGCTTCAACAATAAAACCCGCTTTCTGGATAGATTAATATGAAAAAAAATATTCTTTTAAGCTTTTTAATTGCTTTTACGGGTGCTACTATCTCTGCCCAAATTAATGATCAGCGTGAACGCATTTATCTACATATTAATAATTCAGTACTCATTTCTGGTGAAACAATTGTTTTTGGGGCTTATGTACTAAGTAATCTCACCGGAAAAATTTCCAAAACAAGTGACGTAGTTTATGTGGAATTAATAAACCAAAAGGAGTCTGTTTACAGAGGCAAAGTAGAAATAACTAATGGCTTAGGATCAGGTAAAATCTTTATACCCTCAGTACTAAATACAGGGCGATATTACCTTATTGCTTATACTCGGTGGATGAAAAATTTTAATGATTATACCGCATATCCAATAAATATCTACAACCCCTTTGAATCTTTAAAAAAAGACAGTGTTAAAAATAGCAAACCTCTAATTTCATTCTACAGTACTTCTGGAAAAATGGTTGCTAACCAGTTAAATAAAGTAGGTTTTGAAATTAAATATTCAGGAGAAGTAAAACGTCAGTTTAAAGGACGAATACAAGATGACTCAGGAGAAACAATCGCAGAACTTTTTCCAAACAAAGAAAATTCAGGGCTTTTTTATTTTACTCCCTCACAAAACAATTACCAAATTATTCTTGAGGAAATTGGCGGTGATTTCTTTTTTTATAATTTACCAAAAATATATTCCGAAGGCCTTACAATGAATATATTAGAAAAATCGGATGCATTTACCATCGAACTAATCTCATCAAAAGACACAGATGAAGGGTCCATTACTGTATCAAATTCAGAAGGAAATTATTTACAACAACAAGTATTGTTATCAAGTTCAACATTATTATCAAAAAATGAATTACAGGTAGGATTAAATAAGGTAGCTGTTTTGGGAAATAATAAAGATACCTTGGCACAAAAAATGATTTTTATTCCTGAAAAATCATTTTTTAATATAGTGCAAATAACCGGGAATAAAGTTCCTCGATCAAAATTACAAGCCAATACAATGCTCCCCGCAGGAAAATACTCAATTTCTGTACGTAAGAAATTTCAAACCTTTAATTCCCCCTTATTCCATTCAGATTTTTCACGTCTAAATAAATCTCCTGAATATCATACCATGGCTATCGGAGACTATAGACAAGACGAATTAGATGTTTTTCTCATGAACCCCAATACACTTTTAAATTATAGTACCAGTAAGGAGGTAGAATTTTTACCAGAAAAAGGAACCGAATTATTATCGGGCAAGATTACTGATAATAATAATAATGCAATCGCAAATGAAATAATGACTATGACTATTCCCGGTTCAGAGTTTCAATTTCACACTTCTAAAACGGATGACTTAGGACGATTTACCTTTTTATTTAATAGCCCAGATGTTGATACCAAAATATATATTGGAAGTCAGAAAGCCAGAGACGATATCCATTTTACTATTGAAGATAAATGGAAAATAAATCTTCCCGATTTAAAATTCCCAACTTTAAATGCTGATTCTATACAAATCCTTGAAATTGTTGAAAGGAGTATTCAGGTGCAACTTTTAAATGCTTATGAAGAATCTAAAACAGACTCAACTTGGTATAACCCAATTGAAGAATTTGCTCCCTATAAGTTTTTCTTTAATCTGGACGATTACAATCGTTTTCCTACTTTAAAAGACCATATTGTTGAATATATTCCCACTGTGGGAATACGTAAAGATATAATTAACTTTTTATTACCCTTTGCTACCAAAAGTGAAAGATACCCTCATTTACTGTTACTTGACGGGGTCCCGGTAAGCGATGAGAAAATCCTTGAATTCAACCCCTATAAATTAAAAACTATTGGAGTTATTAATAACCGCTACTTTCTAGGCCCTTTAATCGCAGATGGAGTTTTAAGTATGACTACCTTCGATGGGAATATGTCGGATTTTAATCCGGGAAATTCAGTTTACAGCCTCACTTTGGATAAAATTAATAAGCCCTTTGAAATAGAGTACCCAGTTTATCCTAATCCCTCATTTAAAAACATGCCTGATAAAAGAGTGCAACTATTTTGGAAAGGCCCATTTCATTTAATTGAAGAAAAAAATATTTCAGTTGAATTTTACACTTCAGATCTCACAGGAAAATTTGAAATTGTAATAGAAGGTTTTACCGATGAAGGAATCCCTATTTCAAGTAAAACAGAGTTTGAAGTGAACAAATAGGAAGTTCGTTTTTACCTTTTATACCTATATCTAAGTTTGAATAAATTGATTTAAGTGTTTTATAAACGGCTATTTATCTCTGCTTTTTGTAACTTACAAAGGGGAGGGGAAAATGCTATTTCCCTAAAAAATATTTTCCTTAACTCAAAATTTAAGTGCTTTATCCCCTGAAAATAAACGTTTAATGCAAAACATGTTGTGAGTGGTGGGAATGCCATTGATATACCCGCTGTATTATCATCCCGTTGGGGATGATATGTTTGTAGCTATCAGAGTAATATTGACCTGTCCCACTAGGGATGGATTGTTTTTTCTATAACGTTGTGATATATGTTTTTTAAGGATATCTTTTTTTACTTGCACTTTCTAATTCTGTAATCAAAAATTTCCCATTTCTTGTAAAGGATCTTCCTGCTTTTTCTTTTTCAGCAAACCTACTTCGAATGTCCGTCCACACACTATTTATAGAGTTACTTCTTCTATCTTTTAAATTCAATATTATATCCTTAAATTTATAGTTAACCTAAAATTTTAAAACCCTTGGATAAAGCAAACAGTGTGATTGAAGCCCTAACTATAGATTGTGTTATTTTTGGATTTGATGGAGAACTTAAAGTATTATTAATAAAACATAAAGAAGGACCAAGTATTGGGCGTTGGGCATTACCCGGAGGTTGGATTAAATATTGCGAAAGTCTTGATGAAGCTGCCGAAAGAGTTCTGTCTGATCTTACCGGAGTAAAAAATATTTATTTACAACAATTGAAAGCATTTGGGGAAACCCATAGATATCCTGATAAACGAGTAATCACTATTGCATATTATTCAATGGTAAAACCTGAAAAATATTCACTTATTCCCGGATTCACTGCCTCTGAAGTTAAGTGGTTCAGTCTTAAAGAATTAAGGGAATTGCCCTACGATCATGAGGATATTCTAAATTATGGATTACGACACCTCAGAAAATCTGTACTTCATGAACCTATTGGGTTCAACTTATTGCCTGAAAAATTTTCATTGTATCAATTACAGCAACTTTATGAAGCAATTCTTGGGTTGAATCTAGATAAACCGAATTTCAGAAGAAAAATGTTAAAAATGAACCTACTTATTGACTGCAAAGAAAAACAAAAACATGTAGCTCACCGAGCTGCCAATCTGTACCGTTTTGACCTTCAGGTATATGAAAAATTAAAAAACAAGGGTTTCCATTTTGAAATTATATAATGGCGTATCATGTGGGGGCGTATGATTACGCCCCCACATTAATATTACGCCCCAATACACTTCAACACCATTGAAGTAGGAAATCCAAATTTATATACAATTATTGATGATATTTTCCAATAATTCTTGTTTTCCGCTTTGCAAAGGGCTCTCCCCTTTATCTTTTGAATAACTATACAGATCGGTTAATGACAATTTACCGTTTTCGAAATCTTTTCCCTTTCCTGCATCAAAAGAAGAATATCGACCCTTTACTATATTTCTATAATCAGTATTGTTAAGTACTTTATCAGCAATAAGTAAAGACCTGGCAAATACATCCATTCCCCCAATATGCGCATAAAAGATATCATTCAGGTCGGTAGAATTTCTTCTTGTTTTGGCATCAAAATTAACACCTCCGCCTTGTAAGCCTCCATTTTCCAAGATCACCATCATGGCTTCAGCTACTTCCATTAAATTATTTGGAAACTGATCTGTATCCCATCCATTTTGATAATCACCACGGTTGGCGTCAATACTTCCAAGCATACCTGCATTTGCAGCTACCTGAAGTTCATGTTGAAAAGTATGGTTTGCAAGAGTGGCATGATTTACCTCTACATTAAGTTTGAAATCATTTTCAAGACCGTATTCCCTTAGAAAACCGATAACCGTGGCAGAATCAAAATCATATTGATGCTTGGTAGGCTCCATTGGTTTTGGTTCAATAAAAAATGTTCCTTTAAACCCTTGAGATCTGGCGTAATCTTTTGCCATATGTAAAAAACGCGCCATGTGGTCAAGCTCACGCTTCATTTGGGTATTGAGTAGTGACATGTACCCTTCACGACCTCCCCAGAACACATAATTTTCCCCGTTAAGGGCTATTGTGGCATCCATTGCATTTTTCACCTGAGCCCCGGCTCTTGCCAAAACTTCAAAATCCGGATTGGTTGCTGCCCCATTCATGTATCGGGGATTTCCAAACAAATTGGAGGTACCCCAAAGCAACTTCACTCCTGATTCACTCATTTTACCTTTAGCGTACTCAGTAATAGCTTGCAAACGCTTTTCGGATTCCACGAAAGTATCGGCCTCATCAACCAAATCAAAATCGTGAAAACAAAAATACGGAATATCGATTTTAGTTATAAATTCAAAAGCCGCATCCATTTTATCTTTCGCACTTTGTACTGGATCTGAAGCAGTTAACCAGGGATATTCCCTTGTTCCAATACCAAATGGATCTCCGCCTGAATTACAGAAAGTATGCCAATAGGCAACTGCAAATCGAAAGTGTTCTTCCATAGTTTTTCCTGAAACAACTCTTTTGGCATCGTAATACCTGAATGCCAATGGGTTGTCTGATTCGGGCCCTTCAAAGGCTATTCTTCCTATTCCTTTGAAATACTCTTTATCTCCTATTGTGAGTTTGGTCATAATATGTTAATTTATGTCTAGTTCGTTATTGAATTACTGATTCTATAGATTATGTTTGGTTTGTAGCTGTGTTTTCCATTGATTATATAAATCTCTATATTTATTCTGTAAAGCAGGCTCCGGTGAATATTTACCAAGACATTTCAGAGATTTAAAAGCCTCTTTTTCAGAAGTATAAAATCCAGCCCCCAATGCGGCTCCCCTGGCTGCCCCCTCTGCTCCATCGGTTTCGTATAATTCCAAATCTGCATTTATTGTATTGACAAATACCTCTCTGAAAACAGGACTCAAAAACATATTGGCTTTTCCTGCCCTTATGGTTTTTCCTTCCACACCTAATTGGTTCAAAACATCAAAACCATATTTTAAAGCAAAAACAATCCCTTCCTGAGAAGCCCTGAATACATGACTCGAATTATGCCTGTTAAAATCAAGGTTTTCCATTGAGGAAAGTAGTAGTTTGTTCAAGAATATACGTTCCGCTCCATTCCCGAAAGGATAAAAGAAAAGACCCTCAGAACCCGGCTCTACCTGTGCAGCAAGCTCATTCATTTCCTCGTAAGAGATGTTTTCTGACGCGATATTTTTCCTCAACCAACTGTTGAGAATCCCTGTTCCATTCACGCAAAGCAAAATACCATTTCTGGTTTTTTCTTCATTATCATTAACGTGTAAAAAAGTGTTTACCCTGGAAAGTTTATCTCCCGTATTTTCGTCAGTAACAGCATAAATTACTCCGGAAGTACCTGCCGTAGCCGCCACTTCACCGGGATTCAAAACATTCAAAGAAAAGGCATTGTTGGGCTGATCACCTGCCCGGTAGGCAATAGGAGTACCTTCATTTAAACCCGTGGATTTTGAAATTTCGGCACTTATACTCGATTGCACACCAAAAGCCGGAACCAATTCAGGAACCATATCAGAATGGAACCCAAAATAACCCAACACACCTTCCGAAACCTGTCTTTTATTAAAATCCCAAAATATACCCTCCGAGAGTCCGGTGGCAGTGGTAGTAATATTCCCTGACAACTTCATGGCAATAAAATCGCCCGGAAGCATGAATTTATGAACCTTTGAAAACAACCCGGGCTCATTTTCTTTTACCCAAGCCAACTTGGCTGCAGTAAAATTGCCCGGTGAATTCAACAATTTGTTCACACAATAATGTTCGCCTATTTCGGCAAATGCTTTCTCCCCATAGGGTACTGCACGTGAATCGCACCAAATAATGGAAGACCGCAACACTTTTTGTTCCTTATCCACAAGCACAAGTCCGTGCATTTGGTAGGATATACCAATGGAAACTATAGTTCCTGCAGGTATCGCCGACTTTGTTGTGGCCATTGAAAAGGCTTTTAGAAAACAGTCCCACCAAACCGATGGATCTTGTTCTGCCCATCCTTTTTCAGGTGAAATAATATCCAATTCCTTTTCCGGAAAAGAAGCCGAGGCCTTCGATACCCCTTCTTTTATATCAAAAATTGATACTTTTATACTAGAGCTTCCAATGTCTATTCCTAATGAGTACATAGTATTCAAAGTTAAATACTTATAGTCATTTTTACAATAAGTAGTTGAAAGTTTTTATCCGGGATTAAACCTCTGTGTCAATGCGGCAACTTATGCTTTACCATTCCATAGGTAAAAGTTCCTATTACCGCTGCAATTATTACTATAAGTATAACCCCAATTCCATTGCCCAAAAGAATAAACATAGGCCCGGGACAAGCTCCGGTCATCGCCCAGCCCAACCCAAAGATAATCCCTCCTATCAAATACCTGGGTGTGCTCCTCTCTTTTGGTTGGAATAGTATAGGTGACCCATCAATTGTCTTCATTTTTGTTCGTTTTACAATTTGAACAAAAACAATTCCCAATACTATAGCAGTCCCTATCACACCATACATGTGAAAAGATTGAAAGCGAAACATTTCATAAATCCTGTACCAACTTATAATTTCTGCTTTGGTCAGAGTTATGCCAAAGACAATTCCAATAAATATATATTTAAATAATTTCATGTAAAGGGTTTTTAAAGTCCAAAAATGTAAGGTAGAATAAGGTTGGTCATGATGAGCCCACCAATAAAAAATCCCGCAACAGCTATGAGGGAAGGCAATTGCAAATTACTCAGGCCACTAATGGCATGTCCTGATGTACAACCACCCGCATAATGGGTTCCAAAGCCAACTAAAAAACCTCCCATTAATAAAAATATAACTCCTTTTAATGTGAATAGGGTATCCCAACTGAATATCTCCATAGGTACAAATGTCTTTCCTGGGTCTTTTATTCCAAACTCAGAAAGTTCAGCTATGGTTTGTTCTGAAAGAAGAATAGAAGTATCGGGTGTGAGCCAGGTATAAGCTATTCCTCCGCCAATAATGGCTCCTACCATAAAAACCAAATTCCATATTTGACCCTTCCAATCAAAATCAAAATAATTGCAGGTATCTTTCCCTCCGATAATGGAACAAACGGTGCGAAGGTTTGACGAAATTCCAAAACTATTTCCAAAATACAATAATGTCAACATCACTACTGTAATCATTATACCTGCTACATACCAGGGCCAGGGTTTACTTATTATGTCTATTATTTGATTCATTATGTGTTAATGGTTAGGGTGAACTTATGATAAATGCAGTTTGCTCTTGCTGCGGCGAATGCGTTTCGGACCTGTGGGGCGAATGCGTTTCGGATCTGTGGGGCGAATGCGTTTCGGATCTGTGGGGCGAATTCAATTCGCCCCTACAGATGTAAACCACATTCGGTTTTTGGGTTGTTGTTCCAACGTCCGTTTCGGTCGTTGCCGGGAACGGTGCAATGGGCACAACCTATACTGGAATATCCTTTTGCAACCAGTGGGTGAAAGGGTAACTGGTTTTCTCTGATATAATTTTCCCTTTGCTCTTTTGTTACGTCCAACAAGGGGTAAAATTTCAGTATTCCTCCTCTCACTTCAAAGATATCCAAAGAAGCCCTGTGATCACTTTGCCATTTCATCAAACCTGAAATCCAAACTTTGAATTGATCTTTGATGGTTTCTAAAGGTTTTACCTTATTCACGGAACAACACAGGTTGGGATCCTTTTTCCAGGTCTGTTCTTCTGTTGTGAAATTATGAAACTCAATGGGAGCACTCACGTCTTCAACAATCAGGCTATACTTTTCGGTTAATTCCTCTTTGTATTTTAACGTTTCAGGAAAATGATAACCGGTATCTATAAAATAAATTTTTTGATCGGCCCGCGCCTCAGAAATTAGTTTTAATAATAATGCAGAAGTAGCGGCAAATGAGGAAGTCACCATAATATCATCTACAGGGAAATCGTTGTACAATTCCAGCATCCGTTCTGAAGCTGACATGGTATTGTACTTTTTGTTTAATTCTTTAATAAATCCCTCGGTAATCCTACTCTCTACAATAGTTTTTTTAATAATCATAGTGTTTCTCTTCAATCTTCAAATATCTATTAATCCATTCCCTTAATAAATCTAATATTAGGGTAATTGCACTTCAAGTCCATCCAACTCAGTAGTAAGGCGTAACTGACACCCCAACCTACTATTATCCCGCAAAGTAAATACCTGATCCAACATAATTTCTTCCTGTTCGGATACTTCCGGCAAACGGTGACCTGAAACTATATAGCAATGGCACGATGCACACAGAGCCATGCCTCCACAGGTTCCCTCAATA
The DNA here is from genome assembly GCA_029882725.1 of Cyclobacteriaceae bacterium. Classification (GTDB taxonomy): domain Bacteria; phylum Bacteroidota; class Bacteroidia; order Cytophagales; family Cyclobacteriaceae; genus JAHEMU01. Next base: position 952 of record JAOUKG010000026.1, on the reverse strand, counting down.
GGCAATTCTGCCGCTTTACAAAGCTCCATTAAATTCAAATTCATATCTGTTGGAGCCTCCAAAGTATGAGTCAAACCAACTTTATCTGTTATTTTTATCTTTATCCTATTCATATCAGTTTTCAAGTGCCTCAACTAGCGGTGCATCCGAAAAGCCCGTAACCCCGTTTACAGTAGTATATTTTAATACATTCTTTCTGTCGGGATTCATTTTTTTGTATGCTGCATGTATAAAAAGTGTAGCTTCATGAAATCCACAAAGTATAAGTTTTAGTTTTCCAGGGTAAGTATTACCATCTCCTACGGCATAAACGCCGGGTATATTGGTTTGATAATCCAAGCTATTATTTACCTTAATCGCATTGTTCTCCATTTCCAATCCCCAATTTGCTATCGGCCCTGGCTTTGGCAATAATCCAAAAAGAGGGATAAAAGCATCTGTTTTTACCCATTTTTCCTCCCCTGAGTTATTCCTTATCAAAACAGACTCCAAATTATCTTTACCATCCAATCCTACAACCTCCGAATCGGTTAACAACTCCAACTTTCCCAATTCATTCAATCTCTTTACTTTTTCCACCGAGTCAGGAACACCTCTAAATCCTGATCTTCTATGAACCAGCTTTATATTTTTTGTAATTTCTGCAAGTTGTATGGCCCAATCCAGAGCTGAATCCCCCCCTCCTGATATAACTACTTCTTTATTTCTATATAACTCCTTATTTTTTATAAAATATTCAACTCCTTTTCCTTCAAAACTCGCAAGATTTTCAATTGGTGGCTTTCGGGGCTCAAAAGCCCCCAATCCGTTAGCTATGCACACTATTGGGCTTCTATGTAGGGTCCCTTTATTGGTTATTACTGAAAACTGACCCTCTTCGTCTTTTTCAAGAGTTTCCACCCGTTCCCCAAGCGTAAATCCCGGGTGAAAAGGCTCAATTTGTTTTAACAGA
>JAOUKG010000632.1 GCA_029882725.1 Cyclobacteriaceae bacterium | reverse complement strand
GCCCCTATTCTGATGGGCAAATTGTTGCAGGAGCAGGAGGATTGGAATATATAGGATCTGTTCAAAATTATTATGGAAATAACAGATACTTGAATGGACAATTCTTAACGACTGCAAAAAAAGAATTTGGAGATATTAAAACAACTTTAATGGTAGGAACCAGTTTTGATGACAGAAACGTAAGCCTTCGGCCTACTACCCATTGATTTAGGATTGAATAAGTCTCTTCTTTGCTAAAAAAAGCAATGGAATTACAAGAAAAGTGGTTTTCCCTTGTCCGGGAATGGGAACAGGGCAACCAAAGTCAGCGAGGTTTTTGTGAAGAAAGGGATATTAAGCATTCCACTTTTGGCTACTGGCGTAAGAAGTATATGAACTCACAAAATCCGGAATCTGAAAGTTCATCAGGAAAGTTTCTCCGTCTTAATTCGGTTACAGAGACCATGGAGGTCATCTACCCCAATGGAGTGCGGATACAGGTTCCTTCCACTCTATCTGCCAGCCAGATATCGGGGTTGATACGGCTGTACTGATGTTTTCACTGACTTCTTCTCATCAGTATTATCTATATAGTGAGTCAACGGATATGCGCAAAAGCTTTGATGGGCTGTGTGGACTAATCAGCACGGGAATGCAACAGGATCCTTCCAATGGGAGTGTTTATGTTTTTATCAACAAGCGCCGTGACCGGATTAAGCTTCTCCATTGGGAAGCCGGTGGATTTGTTTTATACTATAAGCGTTTAGAAAAAGGCACTTTGGAACGTTCTCCAACGCAAAGCGGCTCATCAGTCAGTTGGCCCGAGCTAGTGATGCTCATTGAGGGGATACCACTTTCAGAAAGAAAAAAAAGAAGGCGTTTTTTATTAAATAAATCAGCTTAAAAGTAGGTGAAAAGGCTGTTTTTTGTTACTTTTGGGCATGCAAAAACAGCCTGTCGCTACTCCTGAAAGCGAGTCTTTAATCCCTAAAAAAGACTATGACTTACTGGCTGAAAATCTCCATGAAAAGGACTTGAAAATTGCTTACTTGGAACAGGAACTGGCTCAGCTTAAGCGGATAATTTTTGGCAGCAAGAGCGAGCGGTTTACCGGTACAGTAGATTCAGAACAACTGGCTCTTTGGGAAAAAGGGCAAAAACGGGAAGAAGAAAAACAGGAAGAAACGATTACCTATACCCGGGAGAAGAAGGAAAAGAAAAAACCGGTACGGGTAGAATTGCCTGCCAACCTACCTCGTGACGTGCAGATTATTGAGCCGGAAAGTTCGGTTGAGGGTGCACGTAAAATCGGTGAAGTAGTCACTGAAATATTGGAATACACTCCGGGTAAGTTGTTTGTAAAGAGATATGTTCGTCCCAAGTATGTACAGGGGGAACAAATCCTAATCGGGGAGCTTCCCTCACTACCTATTCCTCAGGGCAATGCAGGTCCTTCATTACTTTCCCAACTGTTGATAAGTAAGTTTGTGGATCATCTTCCCTTCTACCGTCAGGTACAACAGTTCAAAAGAGAAGGAATCAAAATCGCTGAGTCCACAATCAGTGGGTGGTTTGGAACGACCTGCCGGTTAATGGAGCCTTTGTACAAGGTTTTAAAAGAGAAAGTACAACAATCGGGTTATGTACAGGCGGACGAAACACCCATAAAGGTCAAGAGTTCACTTAAAGAAGGGGCAATGGATAAAGGCTTCCACTGGGTCTACCATGCTCCTAGGGAACAGTTGGTATGTTTTGATTACCGCCATGGTCGGGGGCGGGAAGGACCAGCAGACTTTCTTCAGGGTTTTACAGGCACATTACAGACCGATGGTTATGGAGTTTATGAGAAATTTGGAGAGAACCCACGTATTACCTTGTTGGGGTGTATGGCGCATGCAAGAAGGAAATTTGAACAGGCTTTGGATAATGACCCAGAGAGGGCAGGACATGCCATGGAATTGATTCAATCGCTCTATGCCATCGAAAGGGAAATCAAACAACTTACCTATGAGGAAAGACATGCTGCTCGTATGGAACATGCATTACCTGTAATTAAGCAAATGGAATCCTGGCTGGAGAACCAAAAAGGACAAGTGCTACCGAAGAGTGCCATAGGTAAGGCCATCCACTACACCTATGGACAATGGCACAAACTGAAAAAATATATGGAGGATGGGTTGGTAGAGATAGATAACAACCTAGTCGAAAACACAATTCGTCCGGTAGCACTAGGCAGGAAAAACTATTTATTTGCCGGTTCTCATGAAGCTGCCCGGTGGGCAGCAATAATGTACTCCTTCTTTGCTACCTGTAAACTTAAGGAAGTAGAACCCCGACAATGGCTCACTGATGTACTAACTAAAATTCAAGACACCAAGCTATCAGAACTTGAAACCCTCCTTCCTGTCAAAAAATAATATTTTTTTGCTTCATATAATAAAACCCGTTAAATTGCTAGTGGTAGTAGGCCGAAGGCTTACAATCCAGTTACCATAAATGCCCTTCAAAATAAAATCATTCAATAAGAGGAGTGTCAATCCTGCTATGAACCAAAATGTTGTCAATATTTTAAAGTCTTTTGTCGTTTTCATGGTACCCTAACGATAAATATATGCACTCCAGTCCATCTCTTCCTATCAAACCTACAAATAACCCCTCAAATATGCAATAATCAGATAACACATCAACTATTTAGCCTTTACACGCATTTTTTGAAGATTAACTTAAGGAGCCTTTGGGTAACTATTCTGCTTTTGAAACGATAGGAAATAGCGACTGCCTAGGCATCTTGTTTGGTTGATGGCT
>JAOUKG010000631.1 GCA_029882725.1 Cyclobacteriaceae bacterium | reverse complement strand
GAAGAATGTGAAGATTCACATACGGTTCCCCGGTAGCTCAACGGTGGAGCATCCGGCTGTCTTTGGCAGCTTTCCCAAGCAATTGGGATTGAAAAAGTGGGTGAATTCAGGGAAGCCTGTACCCTAAACCCCTCGGGGTCTAGGGATGGTAATCCTGAGCCAAGTCCCCGATAATATATCGGGGAAAGGTGCAGAGACTATCCTTGAAAAAGGAGTACTGTAAACCGAAGCAGGTTTATGGGAAGCGCTCACTACCCCGGAGAAGAACTATCTTTACGGGGTAAAGAGATAGTCCGAGCCTTATGGAAACATAGGGGATACTCGTAACCGGAGGGTTGTTGGTTCGAATCCAACCCGGGGAGCCAATTTGTATAAATAGCAAGATTTAATTCCGGGAAACCTACATTATTCTCATCGGTATTCTGTCCCGCTGCACTTTGGACAAGGTGGCAATGTATCTGTGTCTTCATCTAAGGTTACCTCTTGACCGCAATTTGTGCAATAATAACTGCCCTTCCCTGGTTTTTCTCCTGTAGACGGCATATTTTATCCCCCCTTCTAATATTTTCGGGAATAGTTTTACAATCCCCTAAAATCATTTTTTCGAGTTTTGAAATCAGATAGAACTAGAATTGTATCCATACTTATCTATAATAGTTTTGGGACTTGCTTGAGAAATGCAATTAGGTTACCCCCAGTAAATGACTCTTTGTTAAGATGGAGTTTTTCCCAGAGTCCCAAAATCTGCTTCTCTCGTTGACTGAGGGAAAGGCCACTACCTCTTATACCTGGGCAACCTGGAGTTAAAAGAACCATGTTGATAGATCCTTCCTTTATGGAGACACGAACACATACCGCTACGCCATCCCTCCGCCTGAGGTTAATTTGCTCATTGATCCAGTCGGGACTGACATCTTTTAATTCCCTCCATTCATTACTTCCGATTTTTATTCTAATCATGTGACCTCCTCCTCTTCCTCAAAATTATTTTTTCAAGGTTTCAAAATTCAAAAAACTGATATCTAATTTTCTAAATAAACTGGTGGTGGGTTACTTAGGCTAGCTTTTATTTAGCCCTTACATAGAAGTGTAAACATTTCGCTCTCTTGGGACGAATTACTTTCCCATTACGAACTACATATTTACAAAATACTTCTACGTAGCCGTTTTTTTTGCGACTTTTCATTTGAGACACCTCCTTCGACCCGATTTCTACACCTGTCGGGCCGAAAGAGAAAATAATGCCATATATTAGGGCCCCGGGTAGAAATCGGTAGGTAGGTGAATCAAAGAAAGCCGCCGGCATTTAATACCCACCAACCAGCTATTTAAAATTCAAAGAGCTCAAAATGTACAAATAAATTTGAAATTATTATTCTAATTTATCAAATTTATTAAGAAACTTCCCCCACTTACCAAAATCTTTTGCACTAAAATGCTGTCTATCTTGATCTTTAAAAAAGGATATTCCTTTAAGAGAATCTCCCATTGTTTTTTTGAAATCTTCTACAGACATTACTAAAAAATGCGGTTTATCGTTATGATCTATTAAACACCAAATATAAAAATGGCTTTTATCCTTAATCAAATCTCTGGGTTTCATGTCTACAGCGTAAGTGTTTTTAGATTTCCCATCTTTATGTTCAATTCTGGAACTTTTTACTTGAACGCTACGAAATTTTGTCATGTATTCTTTTCTTCCACATTCACAAACATGGCTAACCATTTCAACCTCACCTTTACATTTGTCACATGTAGGTTGATTTAATAAATTTATACTTTTACATTTTTCGCATCTTGTTTTATTTCCAATCATCTCATGTCCACAGTCAGCACAAATCTTTTTAGCAATAATTCTATTTTTTTGAGTTTTTGAAAAATCTTTTCCGCATTTTTTACAAACAAGAGCAGGAGTTAAATTCCAAGTTCTCCCGCATACTTTGCATACATGTTTATGAATCAATAAATCAATATATTCGTCATACATAGGGCTATAAACGTTCCAACCATGTTTTGAAAGTTCAAACGAAACCAAGAATTCACCATATCTTGAAAAATGTTTAGCGCTTAAACTTTCTACTTCTCTTAACTTCTTTTTTCTCATATCTTCTCTCCTTTTCCAATGGTTCCAACGGAAGTATAATCATATTCAGAAGTTTCTATGCCTTTAGGGTTAAACAATGTATCAGGAAAGTGATTCTTTATATTCCTAATAATTGAATTTTTGAACATTTTTTTGTTTAATTCTATACCGATTCCAGTACGATTCAATCTTTTAGCTACAATTGCAGAAGTGAAACTGCCTGCAAAGGGATCTAATACCTTTTCTCCTTCATAAGAAAACATTCTTATTGCAAATTCAGGAATCTTATCAGGAAAGGGAGCCGTATGTCCCAAAATGTTCTCTCCCCTACTATTTATTTTTATTACTGGGCCGAATTTAACAATGTCTCGTCTCCAATTCCTTATGAATTCAGAAGGAATTTCGTATTCTTTTCCCTGTCGTGATTGAGTCATGGTTGTCTTTAAAGAAAAGCGTTTACCTCTATTGCTTTTACTTCTTTCAAAGCATTTCTCATTTTTACATTCCCAACTTCTCAGACCAATTTCAGATTGTGTATTACCATTAACTTTTAAGGTCCCACAAACAGGGCAAGGGTAACGAGTATTATCCAAGCGATGCTTATGAAAAATCAGAATATGTTCGTAGCAGTTCATAGGATACTGATAAAAGGGATATGGTTTGTCTCCATTTTTATGTCTTTCACTTTGAACTTCACCTTTAT
>JAOUKG010000630.1 GCA_029882725.1 Cyclobacteriaceae bacterium | reverse complement strand
TGGACCCCGTTAAAATCTTCTCTTCTCATCCAATACATGGTTGATCAACTCATAGGCTCAGACGGTGATATTGAAAATACAAATGCACTTGCGCATTTTGGTCGGGAAACTTTTGAACTTCTATATCCTGAATTTACCCCGGGAATAGAACCTGTAGTGCCTACCTTTTCTCCATGGAATTTTGACCCTCTGCAAGTTGAGCCTGACTCCATATTATACAGCACCTATGATATCCAAAAAATTAGTGAATCAAATCCTGAAAACGGATCCAATAACTGGGCAGTTTCAGGGAGTAAAACAAAAAGTGGTCATGCAATTTTAGCCAATGACACCCATTTAGGACTTAACCTGCCTTCACTCTGGATTATGATGCAACTGCATTCCCCAAATGTAAATACTACAGGTTTTACTTTTACCGGAGCCCCCGGAATTGTGTTGGGTTTTAACGAAAATATAGCCTGGGGATTTACAAATGCTCCCAGGGATCAAAGAGATTGGTATAGATTAACTTACAATCCTGAAAATAAGGAAGAATACCTTTATAAGGGCAAGTATATTCCCCTTGAATACAGGTATGATTCCATTTTTATTCGTAATGAAGAGCCCTTTATTGACACCATAAAAGTTACAGAAATTGGCCCTGTAGTATACGACAACAATTTCCCCGAAAAGGGTTCAGAAACAGATTTAGCCTTTAAATGGATTGGTCACAATCCATCCAGAGTAATTGTGGCAATTTCAATGTTGAATCGATCAACCAATTACGAGGATTATAAAAAAGCTTTGGAGTACTGGGATGCCCCTTCTCAAAATGTGGTTTTTGCCGACACAAAAGGAGATATTGCCTTACGAATAGAAGGTACATTTCCCTTAAAATGGAAAGAACAAGGAAAATTTATAATGGATGCAGGAAGAGAGAAGCATTTGTGGAGTGAGTATATTCCACACGATCAAAATGCATTTTTACTCAACCCTGAAAGAGGTTTTGTAAGTTCGGCAAACCAACATTCTGTAGATAGTCTTTACCCCTATTATGTTTATAATGAAAGTAATGAAACCTACAGAAACCGCAGAATCAATAGTATGCTATCAAAATCAGAAAATACTACTGTGAAAGACATGATGAGAATGCAATACGATAGTTATTCTATGCTAGCCGAAGATGTATTGTGGTTTTTTTATGATAGCCTGGAAATTCAAGGATTTGATTCCACTCATTTTGCCTATTATCATGATTTAGGAAACTGGAATTTTACTTATACACCAAATAGTATAACGCCGTCCTTTTTCGAGGCCTGGTGGACTTCTTTTAAAAACCTTTTATGGGATGAAATGGACGTAAAAGGAATAAAATTACCGATACCCAATGATTTTCAAACCACTTACCTTATTAAAAACCAAAAAGACTTGCCCTTCTTTGATATAGACTCTACAGAGTACAAAGAAAATTTAAAAACACTTATTAACTTATCCTATTCTGAGGCTGTTGAGCAAATGGATAAGTGGAAAAGAAAATATGGAAACAATAGATGGGGAACAATTAATAATGTAACCATCAAACATTTAACCCGTATCCCTGCCTTTAGTACAAGTACTCTTGAGATACCAGGTTCCGGAGATGCAATAAATGCGGCAAATGGCAATCATGGGCCTTCCCAACGAATAATTGTTGAAATGACGAGTCCACCTACGGCTTGGGTTGCGCTGCCCGGTGGTCAATCCGGAAATCCCGGTAGTCCAAGGTATATGGATTATTTGGAAAATTACAAAAACGGGAAATACAGTCCTTTACAATTGTATTTGAATTTACCCACAGACACTTTGGGGTTTAACCAAGAATTTAAAAGAAAATGAGATTTATAAAAAAATTACTACTTACGTTCGCAATTACCTGGCTTGTTGGACTTTACTCCTTTTTTTGGGTGGTTGCCATTCTGGTAGTTCTATTGAATATACTCTATAAAACTAACTTTTGGAGTTCAGCAATTAGTGGTTTTTTAGGAATGGGATTAATCTGGGCTGCTTTTTCATATTATTTTGCAATAGATACCGGAATGATTATTAATCAGCGTATTTCGATATTATTCAATTTAGGTGCTTTTGAAATGCATTTAATTTCAGGACTTGTTGCGGGGGTTTTAGGTTTTATTTCGGCTTTTGCAGGTTATTCCCTACAACAAATGTGGAAAAAAAGACCTCAAAACCTATACGGTTCCTAAAAGGGTTATAAATGTTCAACTACTGAATCTTTATATCCAAAAAGTTTTTTCTTTTTAATAAATACCTCCACTTTTTTGGGTACATACCTTTCCCAATCGGAGTCTCCTTGTTTTATCATTTCCAGAATATCGTCTGATATAATGGGTAAAACATCAATTTTGGCTCCTTCAATTTTTATCAATTTGTTATTTGATTTCAAGTATTCATACAAATGTTCCAAATGTTTTGGGGTTTTGAAATCATCCAGGCTATACACTTCCTTATTTCCCTTTCGAATTGAAGGGTACACAAACAATTTTACATGATTTCCAAACAGACTGCCAAAAGCCTCAAGAATTCCCCCTCTTAAATTTTCATAATAACTCTCATCAAACACCTGTTCCAGATTATATACACCAAGAATAATACCCATTTTTCTCCTTCTGGTGATTCCTGTTAAATAGTCAACCAAAAGGTAATACTCCTGATAATTACTTATCATTACATTTTGTCCAAGGTTGCACAATATATCTGCCCTGTTTAAAAAATCCTCCTCATCAATTTCTCCCCCGTGCCTAAGATCGTTCAATG
>JAOUKG010000629.1 GCA_029882725.1 Cyclobacteriaceae bacterium | reverse complement strand
GAATATTAGAAGAAAAGGAACACTGAACTTCAACCCTTCCAAAGTTTCTGCCATTGTCAAACTTAATCTCCCATACCTCCATTGAGCCCCCGCAAGCGTGGTGGTGATCAATGTTATCAAAAACAAGGACAGGTGGATCAATATGGTTTTTGTATTCTTATTCATTTTATCTGTTAATTCAATTCAGCATAAACAATTAAAGCCATGCTTTCTACCCGATATTTATCAACGGCTCGAATGTAAATAGGAATCTCATCACCTTCAAGATGTTCCTTTTTTATTTTAATGGAAGTATCAGAGGTGATGGCCAAAATATTTTTTGGATCACTTGTATTCCCGGAGGCATACACCACATAATACATGATTTCGTTAGGTTTATCTGAAGTCCATTTAAGCTCAATATTATTCCTTCTGTTGTCAAAATGAGTGATAACCAAATTGGCTTCAAAAGTACGATTCCGATCATCGTGCGAAATCGGAGGAAGCGCAGCATACTTATAAAATTTACTCTTTAAAGTATCATTTAGCCCGTATGGGTTCTTTTTAAACATTTCAGCCCTAAAAAAAGCACTTCCTTGCAAGCCTCGCACTGTAGAATTGAAAGTCAATTGTCGGTCTATTTCATTTCCCTGACTCCAGGCCTGGCCGGCATTGGTAGTTCCAAGCCGGAAAGGAGCCTGGCCTATATAATAATTCACACTTCCATGATTTTTTCCCCACCAGTTAGCCACTTCGGCATAATCCATAATTTCCATCCCCAATGAATGATATGATTGAGGCAACACATAATCCATCCACCCCTCTCTGCACCATGCGCGAACGTCTGCATAAAGGTCATCGTAATCGGTCTGAGTAACCCAGGTGGCACTTCCCTCCGCATCCTGATCCTTGTTTCTCCAAACGCCAAACGGACTAATCCCAAAATGCACCCAAGGTTTCAGGTAGTTGATAGTGTCGTAAAGTTCTTTTACCAGCAGATTCACATTTTCCCTTCTCCAATCATCTTTGGTTTCTTCCGTAAACTCTGTTCCATATTTTTTAAATGAAAGGGAATCAGGAAAATCAAAAGCCTCTAATTTTCCCGGATAAAAATAATCATCAAAATGAATTGCATCGATATCGTATTTAGTAACAACGTCGGCCACTACTCTTTCGAGGAATTTGCGGGCTGGTTTTACCCCCGGATCGAAAAAAGCTGTATTTGCATAGGTAACAAACCAGTCGGGGTGTTGAAAGTACACATGATCAGGAGATATATGCGCGCGATCCATATTTCGCATAACACGATACGGATTGAACCAGGCATGAAATTCCATTGCTCGTTGGTGGGTTTCTTCAACCATAAACTGCATAGGATCAAAATCACGAGGAGGCGACTCTCCTTGTTTCCCACTAAGAAATTGCGACCAGGGTTCCAATTCGGAGGGATAAAAAGCGTCACTCATAGGCCTCACTTGCACAATGACTGCGTTCATGCCCAACTCTTGCGCTAAATTAAGATGTTTTACAAATTCCCGTTTCATTCTCCAAACACTCATATTCGGTTTGGATGGCCAATCGAGGTTGTTTACCGTAGCAATCCACATTCCCCGGAACTGGCGTTTTTGGGGTTCAATATCATTTTGGGCATACCCCTTAACTGTCGAAAACAATGACAGAATTAAGAAAATACAATAAAAAGGGTGTAAACCACGGACTAACCTCATGGGGATCAAAAATAACAAAGATTGCTGAATAAATAACATACCAGAGGTAACACATTACAAAAAATAGAGGAATCAGGTAATAAGCGAGGAAATCAGAATGAAAAATACCCATAAATACCTTTCTTTGTACATATTTATAAAAATTAAACCTGTGAAAAACACTTTGACTTACCTTTCTATTTTGTTCCTCCTTGCCTCGAACCTCAGTTTTGCCCAATCGGTAAATCAACCCGACACCACCAAAGCCCCTGTGAAACTTGGCATTGATTTTAGTTTCAACACGAACGGATTTACCCCCATACCCACCTTTTCTTTGGGCCGGCCGGCTTTGATAACGAATTTTTATATTACAAAAAAGAGATTCAGTTTCGATCCACAGGTATTGTTGTCATGGGATGGAAAACCCTGGATAGTAAGTTATCAGTTTCGTTATATGGCCATGGCCAAAAAGAAATTCATTCTAAGAACAGGGTTTTCAACTGGATTGTCATTCAATACACTTTCAGTTACCAACAACAACATTACCACCGATTTAATGACATCCAATCGGTTTGGGAATTTAGAGATATTGTCAAATTATAAGGTCAGTAAAAGATTCAGTATAGGCACCTATTATATTGTCGGGCAGTATTTGGAAAAAAACCTTCCCGGTTACATCAACTTTCTCGCCCTCCACACTAGTTTTTCAAAACTTAAACTTTCGAAACACATTGTGGGAAATTTTTCTCCTATGGTATATTATTTAAATCAGATTGGGTTCGATGGTTTTTACACTTCCGGAACCGTATCTGTCGCACATGATGAATATCCTTTTTCATTGTCTTTTCAATATAACCAGCCAATAAAAACGAATATTGTACCCGATACCGGGTTTATTTGGAACCTCAGTTTGGCTTATAATTTCCGTAAAGATCTTTTTCCGAAGGTGAGACAGGGAAATTAGGGAATGGACGTTTCAATGTCGTTTTCTTAAGGTTCAAAAAGTAAAAAGAATTGCATTGACTGAAGTATACTAATTTACTTTTTTGGTAGGCGTAAATGGTGATTGTAATCTGTATCAAATAAATCCGAATTACGAACCTTTCGAAGGTTTG
>JAOUKG010000628.1 GCA_029882725.1 Cyclobacteriaceae bacterium | reverse complement strand
CGTCTGTTTACTCAGGTATTCAAGCCCCCCCGACCGCTTCGGGGTCCATAAATGGAAGCTCCGAGTTCTCGGAGGGAACCGGGGATAGTGCTGTTTGAAAGGCTTTTTTAAAACCGTTGTAAACCTACAGACTTTTCTCCCCTCTCCGTTGGAAGAAGTATTGTTCTGGTTCTGTTATTAGGGCAAAGTCTTTCAATGGAGAGGGGCCAGCTGAACTTTCCTACTTGATGTCCTTGGATGGGGTGAGGCTTGCCACGCCGCAATTGCTGTCTACAGTGTCTTATTTTTTCGTCACTTTCAAACTCCACTCACCCCAAACCCTGTCGCCTCTAATACAATCGCCGAATCCAGCATCAGAAGGCCATTTTCTTTACCTGAAAAGTTCGATATTTGTCCCCCCCTCGCTACACAGATAGAGGCTGTCTCAAAAGAAAAAAGAGACAGCCTTATTTTTTTGTGAAATGGAGTGCGGAAACGGGTACGATTATAGAAATTTTACTTATTTGCTTGGCTTAGACTTGCCAAGGTAATGATATTGATCCAACTTCAAATAATAGATATTATATTATCTATAATGACCAATTTCAACTATATTTGTATAATATATTAACCAATGAGAAATGTACTCTTTAAAGCCATCGCCATATCAAGTAATGCAAAACCTTGCCCAGCGGCATCGTAAAATACGCAGACGACTTAAGTTATCACAGGAGGAAATGGCTGAACGTTCTGGAGTATCCCTTGGCAGTTTGAAACGCTTTGAGAATTCCGGAAAAATATCTTTGGAATCATTACTGAAACTGATACATCTATTGGGAAGACTGGAAGATTTTGATCATGTTTTGAGCGAAAGTGAAAACTCTGATGATATTAAAAAGCTCTTTTCAAAATAAAACTCATGATTGGAACAAATAAATTATTGGTCTTATTGATATTGGAAGGGCAGAAAATGGAAGTTGGGGAGCTTGTACTCTCTGAAAGAAAAATATTCTTTAAATATTCTTCAGACTTTTTAGACCGGGGAATTAACATTTCCCCTATCAAGCTTCCTTTTACCGGAGAAATTGTAAGTGCCAAAGCCACACCTTTTGAAGGATTATACGGTGTGTTTAACGATTCCCTTCCGGATGGATGGGGGAAGTTGTTGTTGGATCGTTCCTTATCTTCCAAAGGAATAAACATTGCACGGGTGACGCCTTTAGACAGGTTGGCCTTCGTAGGTTCGGGTGGGATGGGAGCCCTTACATATAAACCTGAAATTGAAAACGAAAAAAGTGCTTCAAATGTTTTGGAATTGGATTTTATTGCTTCTGAAATATCCAAGATACTTCAGGGTACGGATTCAGACATAATCGAAGAATTATACACCTTGGGTGGGTCTTCAGGAGGAGCAAGGCCAAAGGTTTTTGTTAGTTATAATTCACAAACCGATGATATAATACATGGTGCCGGAAATTTTCCACAGGGTTATGAAGACTGGATTATAAAATTCCCGTCTTCAATGGATAACCGGGAAATTGCCAATATTGAATTTGCCTATTATAAAATGGCCCTGATAGCCGGTATTGAAATGAGTGAGTGCAGACTGTTTAAGGGTAATTCGGATCGATTGTATTTTGGTACAAAAAGATTTGATCGTGACGGATCTAAACGGCTACATATGCATACAGCATCCGGCCTTATGCATGATAATTTCAGGATGAGCACAATGGATTACGGCCACTTAATGGACTGTGCATTCCAATTGGAAAAACATGTAAAAGCCTATGAAAAAGTCTTACGTCTGGCTGCATTTAATGTTTATTCCCACAACAGGGACGATCATAGTAAAAATTTCTCCTTTCTGATGAATGCAAAAGGGGAATGGCGTTTTGCTCCAGCCTACGATCTTACTTTTTCATATTCTAACTACGGTTTTCACAGTACGATGGTGGCAGGGGAAAGTAAAAATCCTGGAAAGTCAGACCTGATGAAACTGGCAACTCATTTTGGTATAAGCAATGCCGGAACAATTATTGAGCATGTCAGAGAGGCTATTGGCACATGGAAAGAAACGGCCAAAGAATGTGGTGTCACCCGTCAAAACAGAGAGAGCATACAAAGGGAATTTAATGATCTGAATGTTTAATGCAGGAAATATTACATGGCTGCTAATATATTTGCCGCCTTTTTAGAGAGCAGCAGACACATAGTTTTCATGCATATATATCTGGTATCAAATAAAAACCAGTCTACTCATAATAGTCCTGAGCGTAAATAATAGAGTCTATCATACAACCTGTCTGATCCGAAGGCTCGGATGCGTCAAGCAGGCAGGTCACATAAATCATAGCCCGAAAAGTCGGGCCAGACAAAAGGAGAAGGCAGCACTTTTTTGTCGGTTATTGGTTATTTGGAGTGGGGCTCACCGTCACTTACCTACCCATCAGATCAATCACCACCCACCTCTTCCGTACCTGCGGAACCCTCCCATCTCCAAAACAATCGCCGAATCCAGCATCAAAAGGCCTTTTTGGGGGGTAGAAAGGCCTGCCCGAATGTCGAAATTAATGGAGGCAGGCGGGCCTGCCTGCCGTAACGACAGTGCAGGTAGGTTCGATATTTGTCCCGTTCTGGCTACGCAGATAGCCTCATACTTATGTATGGGCCTTTTTTATGAATGCATGGACAGAATCGTGGATGGCTTGGGTTGAAAGTTCAATTATCCTTCAAATAAATCATAGTACATGTACCGGGTGTTAATCTTTCTTCCTTCAGCCTTCTCCTCCTCCTCCTTTGTTTTATAGAAGACGTTGAAACCAT
>JAOUKG010000627.1 GCA_029882725.1 Cyclobacteriaceae bacterium | reverse complement strand
CTTGCACCTGGCGGAGCTCAAGAAGTCTATGGGATAATCCCTGATCTCTCCACATTTGGAAAGATCATTGGGGGAGGAATGCCTGTAGGAGCCTATGGGGGAAAGGCTGAAATAATGGATCAGATATCACCTGCAGGTCCTGTATATCAGGCAGGCACCCTTTCGGGGAACCCTGTTGCGATGGCAGCAGGCTTGGCGATGTTAAAAACACTTAAAGAAAATCCTCAATTTTACGACAAACTCAATAACACTACTGAAGTTTTAAGTAGTAAAATTGGTGCTATTCTAAGTAAAAACAACATAGCCCATCAAATTAATCGTATTGGATCCATGTTCTCTATATTTTTTACAGAGGAACCCGTAGTAGACTTCAACAGTGCAACAAAATCCAATAAGGATATCTTTGCTGATTTTTTCAACACTTTATTGAAAAACGGAGTTTATTACCCTCCATCTCCCTTTGAAGCTGTGTTTATTTCTACTGCGATTGAAAGTGAACAAATAGATCATATATTGGCTTCAGTTGATATTTTTTCTGAAAAAAATCACTAAAAAAAAGAAATTATTACATCATGATATTACCTTGAACAGTAATATTCAGCTTTTACAATTCATTAAGATTAATGAATTTATTATATTGCAATAGTAAATTAACGCGTATTACGCATTGTTTGGATGAAAATATCAATTAAGTTCCTTGCTCCCCTGGTTATAGGGGTCTTTTTTGCAGGCCAAATTTACGGTCAGGGCAATAATACTGATCCGGTCACTTATGAAGAATTATATGACGACCCGGAGAGTATCAGAAAACTTTTCGTTGGCTTTCAACCGTTGTACGGAGAGTTGTGGGCCACCAATCCCAATGCAGGGTTTGGTCTTGATGCTATTTATTACCTCAAAAAAGCAGCAGATTTTAGGGTACATGTGAGAAAAACTTACGCCGCCATGTTTGATACTTATTTGCAATCAGCAATTAACAATAGTCATATGGACAATGAGCCCTACACCTTAACTCATTTTGAGGGAGGGGGCAGTTACCACTTCAAGGAGGAGTTACTTGATGGGGAAACCAAAATGGTTTTATACAAAAGAAATTACCGTGGGTCCCGGTGGGCAGCACAAGTACCCATGACCATTGTTGTTCCAAGTAAAGTGAGAAGAATTATGGCCGCTAGACTTGGTGGTATCTATTACCAAACATCGACAGACCTCGACAGAATTCTTGAAAGACAGGGACTTTCCAAAGCCGATTTATTGACCCCCGAGGGTTTACCAATGCCTGAACAGGCTCCCGATGCATTGGGCAATCTTGAAAACATCAACGTTTATGGAAATATTTCTACCGGAGGATTTTATACAGGGGTTTCTATGAGTTGGTTTCGTAATGTTGCTGTTAAAATTGACAAGCATGAACCTGGTATAGACGACCACTTAATGACTGCCTACGCCGATCTGTTGATTATGCCTTTTATTGGTGCCGAAAATGTTTTTTATCAGGATCAAGAGTATTTGGTTGACAATATAGCTACCACCATGATTGGATTTCGAGTTGGAATGGAGGGTAGATTTAATCGTATGTTAAGCTGGGGATATGGCGGCGAAATTGGCTATAAGCCTGGTTATAAATCAGGGGGTTTATCTATATTATTAAAATTAAGTCTTCCCGTATTTGGTACTGACTTAGATTATAATGTAGAGTCGTTCGCAAAATAAGGTCATGGCCCTCAAGGCAAACGGTTCCTTATTAATAAAAAATTGTAAAGGCATCCTTCAGATAAGAGAGGTCTATCCCACATTTTTAAAAGGGATAGACCTCTCTGTTTTACCTTCATTGGAAAATGGATACATCCTGATAAAGAATGGATTGGTAGATTCTTTCGGAGTGATGTCTGATTTACCTGAAGTAAAAATCGATGAAGAGATAGACGCCACCGACCGTTATGTTTTGCCTGCATTCGTTGATTCCCATACCCATTTAGTCTTTGCTACTTCTCGAGAAAGTGAGTTTGTTGACAAAATTAAAGGTCTGTCTTATTCAGAAATAGCAGAGAAGGGGGGTGGAATTCTTAACAGTGCAGAAAAATTACGCAAAACCAGTGAGAAAGAACTAATTGAATCTGCAACCCTTCGCCTTCAGGAAGCTATGTCAACGGGTACTGGTGCTGTTGAAATAAAAAGTGGATATGGTTTAGATACTGCTTCTGAAATAAAGATGTTGAGGGTAATCAAAAGTTTATCAGAAAACTCTCCCGTAACCATAAAAGCCACATTTCTTGGTGCACATGCTTTTCCAAAATCCAAATCCAGAGAATCTTACATTCGTGAGATCAAGGAAGAGATGATTCCGGAAATAGCACGTCAAAATCTGGCTGAATACATTGATGTATTTTGTGAAAAAGGTTTTTTTTCAATCGATGAATCAGAAGACATATTAAATACAGGAATTAAATACGGCCTAAAACCGAAGATTCACGCCAATCAATTAACCAATAATGGAGGAGTGCAACTTGGTGTGAAAATTAAAGCATTATCGGTGGATCATCTTGAAAGTATCGCAGATCAGGAAATATTGGAACTTGGTAATAGTGAGGTAATACCCACACTATTACCCGGAGCTGCCTTTTTCCTACGGATGCCTTACCCTCCGGCAAGAAAAATGATAGATTCAGGACTTGGAGTGGCTATTGCTTCAGATTTTAATCCTGGAAGTTCTCCCACCAGCAATATGCAACTTATGATCTCCCTTGCTTGCATCGGAATGAAAATGACACCGACGGAAGCTCTCAATGCTTCTACGGTAAATTCTTCACATG
>JAOUKG010000626.1 GCA_029882725.1 Cyclobacteriaceae bacterium | reverse complement strand
ACTCCCTTGGCTCCGAACCATACCAACAATCCAATGCCCATAGCAGCAATAATTTCTGCCACAGGAAAATAAATTGAATAATACAATACAGATCGGATATTGGCTTTTTTATGCTCCTCATTTATACTTTTGAACTTTTCAAATTCCCTTTTTTCGCTACCAAAAATTTGCACAATACTCATTCCTGTAACATGTTCCTGAACAAAAGAATTGAGGTTGGAAACGGCATTTCTTACCTGATTAAAAGCCCCCTTGATTTTTTCCTTGAAGATGTATGTGGCCAGCACCATAATGGGAAATGTAGAAAGACTAATCAATGCAAGCCGCCAATCCAGATAAAACATGATTCCCACGATAAACATCAACTGAAGTACATCACTTACAATGGCTGCCAGTCCCTGGCTAAATACATCTGCAAGTGTTTCAATATCGGAAACGGTACGAGTTACAAGTCTTCCAATAGGCGTTGTATCGAAAAAACGGAGTTTTAATCGTAATATATGTCCATAAAGTGAAATACGAATATCGCGTATTACGTATTGTCCCAGCCATCCCGACATGTAGGTATGGGAATACTGAATGAGTGCCTGAACCAGCAAAAGTCCTACCAGACCTATAACCATGATCACCAGGTTATCGTAATCGCCTGCAGAAACGAAATTATCCAGCGTATATTGAATTAGAAGGGGCTGAAGCGGGGCAAGGGAACCCAGTAATATTGTTAAAAAAATGAGCAGGTAAAATTGAAATTTGTAGGGTTGCACAAATTTCATAAGTCTTTTCAAAACACTATAATCAACAACCTTACCTGAAATCTTTTCTTTTTCCACTTTTAATTAATTAACTATCCTAACTTCTCTGTTCCCTATAGATAAATACTTCTTTTAAAATCATCCATTTTTTACGGTAAAATAACCTTCCGGATAATTCACTTCTTTTAGGTATAATCCCTCAGCCGGTACGGCCATTCCGGCATTCTGTCTGTCTTTTTTCTGAATTATCATTTCAAATTCTTCCACCGACAGTTTTTTTTGTCCTACTTCAAGAAGTGTTCCAACCAATGCCCTTACCATTCCTCTTAAAAACCGATTGCCTCTGATACCAAAAATCAGAAGATCATTTTCAACCCGCCAATATGCTGTAAAAATAGTGCAAATAAATGTATTTACATCTGTTTTAACTTTACTGAAACTCTGAAAGTCCCGTTCACCTATCAATAACGCAGCTGCCTCATTCATTGTTTTAATATCCAGAGGGCGAAAAAAAGGATAGGCCAAACCCATAAGTAATGGATCTTTTGCCGTGGTTATTACATATTCATAATATCTATTTTCGGCATCAAACCGAGCATGTGCAGTATCCTCCACAGGAAAAATATTTCTTATTGTAACTGATTGAGGTAATAAACGATTTATTCTGTATTGAGCGTATTCTATATTTTTTATTTTGGAAGCGAAATCTGCATGAAAATATTGCTGAATGCAGTGCACTCCTGTATCAGTCCGCCCACTGGCAGTAATAGGTATGGGCGTACGAAATATCGTCCGAAGAGTATTTTCCACAACCTCTTGAACAGATATAGCATTATTTTGACGTTGCCATCCGTGAAATTCAGTTCCTTTATATCCAATTTCGAAAAAGTAGCGCATTTTTTTAAAGTTGCGGGAGAGGTAGAAAATATGGGAGGTAAAGTACAAAGATAATGGAATTTATATTTGATTTGTAAATCATTCCTTAGAAAGCCTTAATATTGCGTCAATGCGGTTTCAATAGAGTTTGGTTCGGCTTAAAAGTTAAAATGATAGTATGTCTGTGTATAAGGCATTGATTCCAGAATAGAGGTTTAGAAGTCTTGAATCAGGAATAATTGAATCTTATATATCCATTCATTAACAAAACTGGATTGAATACAGAATTAACAAATAAATAAAAAATGACAGACCTGGCTCCCTTATTAAAAAAACTTTCTAGCGGCGACGATAATGCTTTTGAAGCCTCCGACAATTTAGCGCGTATCGGTTCTGAAGAGGTTGTAACGGCCATGGTTAATTTGTTGGAATCTCCGGACCTGGAAATCCGATTTTTAGCTTCGAGAACATTGGGTTTAATAGAAAACAATGAAAATGGTTTAGCCCCACTTATGTTGGCTATTCATAATGCAGAAAATGCTTCGATTACAGGAGATTTAATGATGGCCCTGGAAGGTTTTGATGTGAGTACTATTTTTTTAGATCTTTTCAAGCTTTATCTTTTCGGCTCTTTTAAAGTATCCAGAATGGCCAAGGAGTTATTGGATTTCAAAGAGTTTGAAATTACTCCGAGATTAATCAGAAAAGCTCAAAAACATTGGAATCATTATTCAAATAATGTAAAACAGGATGAGGCCTACTTGATTCGAAAAAAAGAAGTAGAAGAGATATTCGAAGACCTAAACGGGTTTCTTGAAGATATGAATGATGAAAAATAAATTTTAACGGCAATTCTCATTAAATTCACAGAAACCATTGTGTTTTTTTTACTTTTTTGTTTGGGCATAAAAAATAAGGAAGTAAAATAAAGGAATCCTGGCGTTTAAAGGACACCAATGATAAAGGTTTAAATCATAAACAAACAGTATTTATAGTACCTGAATCAGGTGCACTGCATAAAGTAAATACACTATAAAAAGAATACTGAACAATATTGATACTACAATGCTTCTTACATTTTTTGTCAATAAAGAAAAATACATCATTAAAAAATGAAGAAGAGAAACAAACAGTGCCCCCAAAGCATACAGGGGTTGTTCCAGATAGAAATAGAATGCAAGTAAAACAAGAGA
>JAOUKG010000625.1 GCA_029882725.1 Cyclobacteriaceae bacterium | reverse complement strand
CTTCACTTCTTCTACGATTTGGGAACGAAGAAGTGAAGGGATAAAGGTTGATGATCGAAGGAAAATATACTTGGCAAACAATTAATTTTTCATGACAACAAATATGCAGAATTCTCTGCATGAAATAAACCGTTTCAAAGAAGATCAATGTTTAACCCGGGTTAATTTAACCTAAAACAGCTTGGGAAACACTGATATTTTAACTTTTCAGTCCTTTTTCCTTTTATACTTTTTCTTTTATGTTTTATCTTATTTTCACTACCTATCAGCCATTGATTTTACGCACGGAGTGCTGTCAACAAGAGAAAAGATAAATTATAAAAGATAAAGGTTGATGGTTGATGGTTAAAGGGATTCTCACTCCATTTCCTTAACATTTGCTCGCCACAAATCCTGATTTGCTAAATTCCAGTTATATACCAATACTTCTATATTGGCATTATAATCGCGAAAAACCTGATTGATGTAGTCGGCTTCCTCCCGGGTAAGGGTCTCTTTATCAAACAGCATAGCTACTTTGGCAAAATCCTTTTGGGCCAATGTATAAAAGTATTCTATTATATCTATGGTCTGGCCAATGTAATCTTTTTCATTCTTGAATCGCCTCATTCCTCTCAAATTCAAAAGTGCTTGTTGTGCCGATTCAACTACTAATTCACGTTTCTTATTCAATAATTTTCCATTACGCTCGTGAAGCACATTCACCATATCATGGAATTTCCAGGATACTTCAAAATATTCCAAAAAAACCAATCGGGTATAGGTACTAAGTTGACTAATTTCAAGAACTTCATCTTCCACTACAGAACTTTCACTGCCCTCCACTTTCAAATTATTTTGTTCAGCAAAATGCTCCTGGGCATTGGCCAGTTTCTCTACTGCATTATTAAGCTTAATATCTACCAGAGCTTCTGCCTTTAAATAGGCTTCCAAAGCTGTATAACTGTCCCTATATTGCTTTTTCAATCCCATTACTTCGATAAGATCCGTTTCATAAACTTCCAGATATTTATGAAAAACATCAATAGTAATGTTTTTGAGCCTGTTACTGCCATTAAAATCGGGCATTTTCCTTATTTTCTTGATCGAAGCGTAAATTTCGTCTATCAATTCAATTCTCTTTTTTTCTACCAGGTTGTAATCTTCCGAATGAACCGAAAACGACATGTATTCCAGGCCTTTACTTATCAGTTTGGTTTGTTCCTTGATAATATAATTGTTGTATTCAATGGCGCGCTGAGTATCCTGAGCCATTGTTCCCGCAGAAACAAATAGAAAGAAAAAGGCTGAAACAATAATGGAATGGCTCATTTTGTAAAGATAGTGAATTATGGTAATGCAATAAACCGGGCTAAGCATAAAATCTCTAAACTTACCCAATTTTAAACAAGAAATTACGTGTATTATATCATTGTAATTATAAAGTGTATTTCGTACTTTGATAGTCTTGATTTTTAAGAGTTAAACAGATTCTTCACCTAAATAAAATACGCCATGAAAGTATTCGATGAAAAACATATTAAAAATGTGGTTTTGTTGGGCAACTCCAAGTCCGGCAAAACCACATTATCTGAGACCATGTTATTTGAAGCTGGTTTGATAAACAGAAGAGGACGTGTAGAAGACAGGAGTACAGTTTCTGATTATCATGAAATTGAACATGAGAGAGAGAATTCAGTATATGCAACCCTTTTACATACAGAATGGCGTAATTATAAAATTAACATCATTGATACTCCGGGTCTGGATGATTTTATGGGCGAAGTAATTGCTCCCGTACGTGTTGCCGACACCGTAATATTCGTAATTAATGCGCAGCATGGTGTGGAAGTAGGAACAGAGTTGCAATGGGAGTATGTGGATAAATTTTCCAAACCTACCATCTTTGCCATCAACCAACTCGATCACACTAAAGCCAATTATGAAGAATCTCTCGAATCTTTAAAACAACAATTTGGAGCCTCCGTTACGGTAATGCAATATCCGTTGAACCCTGGTGAAGGATTCAATTCCATAATTGATTTGCTCAAAATGGTAATGTATAAGTTTCCCGATGAAGGAGGGAAACCTGAAAAATTGCCCATCCCCGATTCTGAATTGGAAAAAGCCAAATACATGCACAATGAGTTGGTAGAAAAAGCGGCAGAAAACGACGAAAATCTTATGGAGTTGTATTTTGAAAAAGGAAGCCTTTCCGAAGATGAGATGCGACAAGGACTTAAAATAGGAATGAGAAACCATCAGGTTTTTCCTGTTTTTTGTGTTTCTGCCGATAAAAATATGGGAAGTGGCCGAATGATGGGTTTCATTGATAATGTAGCACCCTCTGCGATAGATACAGTTCCGGAAACTGATATAGAAGGCAATGAAGTTCCTTATAATCCAAAAGGGGATCCTATTTTATTCGTTTTTAAAACACAATACGAACCCAATTTGGGTAAAATGTCTTTTTTCAAAGTCATTTCAGGAACAATTTCTACAGGCACAGAGCTTGTTAATTACCAAACGAGAAATGCGGAAAGAATAAATCAATTGTTTATTGTGGATGGACACCAGCGACACCCAATAGACAAACTGGTTACAGGCGATATCGGTGCTACACTTAAATTGAAAGACACTCAAACCAATCATTCTTTGGTTTCTCCTGCAGGTACTACAGCCATTGCTCCCATTGTTTTTCCTGAATCGAGAATTCGTACGGCTGTTGTAACACACAGCAAGGGAGATGAGGAAAAAATGAGCGAAGCCCTCCACAAACTTAAAGAAGAAGATCAAACAATTCATGTGGATTATAGTCCTGAACTTCGTCAGTTGATTTTGTCGTGT
>JAOUKG010000624.1 GCA_029882725.1 Cyclobacteriaceae bacterium | reverse complement strand
TAAAAGTGTGTCGTCTAAATTTCTGGCATTTTCAATATCCTGAAGGTTTCTCCGTATGATTTCATCTTTGTTTGAATGAATCAATTCTGCGAGATCAACCAACACTTTGTTTTTTATCCTTTCATCCAATACCATAATTGTATAGAAATAATTTAACAAAACACTCATTTTATTGATAAAATTTCAACAAAATGAATAACTGCTGAATTTCAGAATACAAAGGTACGAAAGAGGAAAGATATCTTTATAAAAATGGGTGTAATTGTGTTAGTATACCATTAAATCCGAATTCAATACCGTTAAGTTAAAAATGATCCTGGCTAAGAGAGCAACAATGAAAATAGTTTTTTTTGACTTAGTTCATGACCCCGGGTTGAAAGCCGACAGACTGGAAACCCGGGTTAAGTTTTTCCCCAAAGAGCCTTATTTAATATTTCCCTTAAACACAAAGTCTTTAGGTGAGTCCAAACCTTTCAGGTTTTCCACAAAATAATCCCAACGTCTTTTCAGAAAATACCTCGAATTTCCAAATCCATGACGAGCATTCGGAAACACAACCAAATCGAAATCTTTATCGGCTTTGATCAAAGCATCAATAACCAACATAGTATTTGAAGGGTGTACGTTATCGTCCATCATGCCGTGGGCAATAAGCAATTTTCCCTTCAGGTTTGCTGCTAACAGTTGATTGGCCTGATTATCATAATTGGTATTTTCTCCTTTTCCTTCGATCTCCACATTCACCGGTTGGCCACCAAGTCCTCCCTCGGTATAATCTACTAAAAGACCTTGCCATTTTTCGCCCCAATCATCTTCGTAATTTCGGTTGTCGTGGTTACCGGCTCCGGAAACAGCCACCTTATAAAAATCGGGGTATCTCAAAATTGCGCCCGTAGAGGCAAATCCTCCTCCCGAATGTCCCCAAATTCCCACCTTGTCTAAATCCATCCAGGAATTTTCCGCAGCAAGTTGCCTGATCATGATTATCTGATCGGGCAAGCCATTGTCGCCCATATTGCCATAATATCCATCGTGGAATGTCTTGGACCTTCCGGGTGAACCCAACGCATCAACCTCCACAACAATGAAACCTAATTCAGCCAACGATTGCTTGTCGGCCCGGGAAGCCCTGAATGAGCGGCTTCCTACGCTTCCGGATTGTGGCCCGGGATATAAATAATTAAGAATAGGGTATTTTTTAGATGGATCAAAATTGGACGGTTTGTACATCAATCCATACAGTTGGGTTACGCTGTCGCGTGCAAATACTTTAAAAGGAATAGGAGGCACCCAACCTGTGGCCAGCAAATCGCTAATATCACCTTCGGCCAATCTTACAAGTTCTTCTCCGTTCCTGTTCCGAATTATCGTAATTGGAGGAGTGTCAGGAGTACCATAGCTGTCCACAAAATAGCTGTTGTCCATACTAAAATTAATGGAGTGATGAGCATTTTCCGGAGTAAGGTTTTTCAACTCCTTACCATCAAAATTAATGCGGTATAGGTAATTGAAATAAGGATCTCCTTCTTCTTTGTTGGAACCTGTAAAATAAAGTTGACGGTTTTCCTGGTCGATATACAATACTTCACCCACCATCCAATTGCCGGAAGTGATGGGATTTTTCAACTCACCTGTTTCTAAATTATACAAGTAAAGGTGTCCCCAATCTGTTTTTTCAGAGTACCATATAAACTCATTACTTTCTTTCAAAAGTCTCCAGTTTTCATCCACAGAACCTCCTTCAAAATAAGTTTTGGTTTCCTCACGGTGCAAGGAACGAACCTCTCCGGTAAAAGCATCGGCAATTTTTAGGTGGGCAATTTTATGGTCACGGGAAGAAGAAACGAAAGCCAAACTACCGCCGTCTTGGCTCCATTCTACGTCGAGAAATCGACCCCCACGACCGGCAATGTGATCGGATGTAGTTGATCTGTGCGCATCGGGCTCCATTTTAAGTTTTACCATTTTCGGATTTTGGCCTAAATGGAGTACTACCCTTTCTATCATAAATATGGCTGAATCTCCCGGAAGAGGGTATTTCCAAGCTTTCAACTCGGGGTGGCCTACCTTTGTGTTCCACAGATACATTTCCCCAACGTTTCTTCCATCATGACGGAAGGTGGCTATTTTATCAGATTGAGGAGACCACAACAACACAGGGTTATCTCCATGCGTCCATCCGGCATTGTCGGTTGCATACCCATAGTCTTCAATTCCATCGAAAGTCAACTGCACTCTTTCATCAGTTGAAGTATTTCGCACCCAAAGGTTGTAACTGTCTATATAAGCCGCCCACTGACCGTCGGGGGATAAAATTTCATTTCTTTTTTGCTTTGGCGACTGTTTGACCAGAGTGTAATCACTAAGGGACAATTCGTAATCGTTTCCTGAAAATCTGAACTGAAGTTTTGCCCCCTCTTCTAGTTCAACAATAGCCGAAAGATCTATATTATAGGGATGGACTTCTGTTTTTGTTAAAGAAACCAGTTTTTCTGCCAGTTTTTGCTGATCGAAGGCAGGAAGAATTTCCTTGCCAGTGGGATTAACTTTTAAATATTCCACTCCGTTTTTCGTAGTAACCGAATAGTACAAGGTATTGTTTGCCTGCCATGACTGTTGCTTTACATTACCATAAACCAGAGAATCGGTATTTTGAGTTAGAAATCGCTCGGCACGTTGATAATCTTCGGAGGTGATGGTTTCCGGAGCAGGTTGACAAGCAGAAAAAGCCATTCCAATAGACAAGATCAGAAAGTTGAGCAATCGCATAGGTTGAGTTGGGTTAAATTGTAGGTGCTAATTTAGAAGTTTTTGTTGAATTGTATTTGTTATAC
>JAOUKG010000623.1 GCA_029882725.1 Cyclobacteriaceae bacterium | reverse complement strand
AATCTCAGTTCTCAGTTCTCAATCTGAAAAATGACTACCACGAACTCAAATCACCAGATCTTTTATCCTTTAATTTTATCTTTTATAATTTATCTTTTATATTTTTTTCTCCACGAAATGCTCCCTGTCGTACCCTTTTATTGTCTGAATTAGGATTGTGCTGCTTTGGGTTCAACCTGTGTTCAAGGCCCCAAAAAATTCACAAATCGTAAAATTCTAGCTGCGAATCTCGAATTTTCTACGCGTAAAATATATGACTCCCTAGTTTACGGATGCGCTGCCACCCAAACTTCCCCATCTTCAAAAATCTCTTTTTTCCAGATAGGCACCGTTTTCTTTAAAGTGTTAATGGTGTACTCGCAAGCTTCAAAGGCTGCTTTTCGATGCGGTGTACTTACTGCAATAATTACAGGAATTTCCCCTACATCCAATATACCTACTCGGTGGTGAATACTGATATGCAAAGCGTCCCATTTTTGGGTAACATACTCGGCAATTTTGCGCATTTCCTTTTCCGCCATGGGAATAAATGACTCAAATTCCAACCGCACTACGGGTTTTCCCTGGGTTTGATTTCTTACAGTACCTACAAATATTGTTGTGCCTCCGGCTCCGGGATCTGCAACGGCATCCAGACAGGTCTGGGTATCCAGTTTATCCTCTTTTATTTGAATATCTATCATTTCTAACCTCCGCTTACGGGTGGGATTACTACTACTTCATCGTTGGTAGTCAATACAAAATCATCATTTTGATAGTCTTCATTGATAGCAAATCTTAAATCGCGTAACCGGCCAAATTCTGGATACTGGCCTACTATTGATTTTTTAAATTCACCGATGGTAATTTTATCCACCACTTTCATTTTCATTTCAGAATGCCCGATAATTTCTCTGGCGATACCGTAGGCAACTAACTTGATTTCCATAATTTTCTTACTTTAAATAATCCAATATAGCTCTCCAACTCAGCTGAACACAGTCCATCCGGCCTTCAAAGTACTTTAATTCGGCCAAAACCCTTAGTTCTTCGTCAATTAATTCTTCAAAATTATCCTTTTGTTCTATAGTATCCATAAATTTTTTGCAAAATTGTATGGCTTCGCTTTTGCCCAACCCTTCTAATTTTCTTAATAAAATAGAGGTACTGGCCTTGGATATAGCGCATCCTATTCCATGAAAATAGACTTCTTTTATTGTTTTATTGTCCTCTTGAAGGTACAATTTGTATTTGTCGCCACACATGGGATTGTAAGCCTCCACTTCCGTATAATCCTCCCCTTTTTTTTCAAAATGATAGGGCGATTTATTCTCAGGGAGAATTTTTTCCTTGTATAGTTGCTGTAATTCCTCTCTTGTCACGACCAAAATTTAATTAATTCAACAATAGCTTCTCTTAACCTGTCTATTTCTTCTTTTGTATTATACAAAGTTGCCGACATCCTGACGGTTGAGGGTGTTTGCATTGAATCCAACAATGGCTGTGTACAGTGCATTCCTGCCCGTACCGCAATATGGTCTGAATTCAGAAAGGACGCCACATCGTGCGGATGTACCTGATCTACCGTAAATGATAAAATAGAAGAACGTTGCCGAGGCCGACCTAAAACGGAAACACCAGGTATGGACAATAAAGTTTCTTCAGCATATTGAATTAAATTATGAAGATAATTTCGGGCAATTTGTTTGTCCCAGAGGCCTAAAAATTCTAATGCAGCACCTAAGCCTATCACACCTTCCACATTAGGCGTTCCTGCATCAAGGTTGTAAGGGTAATTGGTAAAAGTTGTTTTATCTACCAACACATCTTTTATTATACCCCCACCATAATTATAGGGGGTAATGTACTCATGGTATTTAGGGGCCACATACAATATTCCTATTCCAAAAGGGCCAAACAATTTATGACCTGAAAAGGAAAGGAAATCATAATCTAGTTTTTTGGAGCTTATTTCGTAGAAAGAGGCACTTTGGGCAGCATCTATCGAAACGGGAACATTTTTTTCGTGCGCTATTTCTATTATTTTTTCAATATCATTAACAGTACCCAATGTATTGGAAATATGGTTTACCGCCAAAAGTCTGGTTTTATGGTCGATGAGCAAACTGAGTTCATCCAGTTTCAAATCCCCATTTTTATCTACGGGAACAACCCTTAATTCCAAACCCAATTCCTGAGCATACATTTGCCAGGGAATAAAATTGGCATGATGTTCCATGAGAGTGGTAATGATATTATCGCCCTTTTTAGCCATTTTAGGAAGGAAGGATCGGGCCACAATGTTCATGGATTCCGTAGTCCCCTGGGTAAAAGCGATGGTGTTAGCATTGTCAGAATCCAAAAACTCAGCTACCTTACCTCGAATTAATTCAAATTTGGAGGTTGCTTTATTGGATAAATCATATACCCCCCGGTGGATATTGGCGTTTTCGTAGGTATAGAAATCGTGTATAGCGCGAATCACACCATCCGGCCGTTGCGTAGTGGCTGCATTATCGAGATATATCAGTTCCGGATATTTTTTAAATATCGGGAAATGCGATTTGAAGTCTGATGTCATTTTTTCCACGAGGCTGTAAATTATTATTTTTTTGCGAAAACTATGGCGTCATGAAGATGCAAAATTTTGAGTTGTGAACTGTGGATCTTCACAATTCATAGACCTCAATTCTGAATTTGCAAATCATTACCGTTAAATCAATCCTTTTGGCTTTTTTGAACCTTAAGTAAACGACATCGAATCTCGATTAGCAATTGGGGTTGTCTTGGGAGTACTATTACAATCTTAAGTATCTTCTAATTTTACGAACTTTTCTAATTTTACGAACCTTTCGAAGG
>JAOUKG010000622.1 GCA_029882725.1 Cyclobacteriaceae bacterium | reverse complement strand
GTTAAGGTTTTTTGGTAAAACATTAACCAATTCCAAATTGGTAGTGCCACCACCAATAAACAATACATCATTATTTTTAATAAGTGAAAGCGCTTTTTTTGCTATGATCAGTTTTTTTTCGTGATCAAGTATATCCTGTTCATGAAAAGAAAACAGATGTTGGGATGTAGCCAAGGCCCCCCCATGTACCTTTAGAATCTTGCCTTCCTGAGATAATTCATTCAAATCCCTTCTAATTGTGTATTCAGACACCTTTAATTCTACACTTAATTCTGAAGAAAGAACCCTGCTTTTATACAACAGTTGTTCTAAAATCAGATTTTGCCTTTCTCTCTTTAACACAACCAATAATTTATATGAACATTAACTAACTTTTTAGATAACCAAAATTAGAAATTTGTACAAAGAAGAACAACCTATAATTAATATGCGTAAAAAATTTCCTTTGTATCACTTTAAAATTTCCTTCGTAGGTTTTTGCAAATCTGTAAGCATAAAACTTCCTTTGTAAAAAAAAAGTATATTTGCCCGATATGAGTAAAAAGTGGTTGATAACAGGTGGTTCTGGATTTTTAGGGGGTAGGTTACTAAAAGATCTTTCAGTATTATTTCCCAATGACTCTTTCACCGGAACGGCCAGAAGAGATAGCCGTAGAGAAGAATTTGAAAAACTCAATATCTCCTTTGTACAGGGAAATCTTGAAGACATCAATTTTGTTGAAAAAATAACTGAAGGCATGGATATTATTGTTCATTGTGCTGCCTTATCTTCGCCTTGGGGGTTTTATGATGACTTTTATAATGCCAACATTAAAGCAACCAAAAACCTGGCAGACTCAGCTTCAAAAAATTCAGTTTCAAAATTTATCAATATTGCCACTCCGGGAGTTTACCATACCGGAGGAGATGTGATTGATGCCAGAGAAGATTTTGTGCCTACCAAAAAACTTATAAACCTCTACGCATCAACAAAACACGAAGCCGAAAAATATATACTATCCCAACATTCAGCTAAGTTTAATACCATTTCAATACGTCCCAGAGCATTGTTGGGTGCCGAGGACACCGTCATTTTCCCCAGAATGATACGTGCCTACTTAAATAACTCTCTTGCTATCATTGGTGATGGTAAGAATATTGTAAATTTTTGTTCAGTAAAAAATGTTGCTGCCTTAATATCTAATGCCATAAATGCTGATTCACAACATTGGGGAGAAATCTATAATATCACTGACGACCAAACTACCAATCAATGGGATATGTTAAACAACTTGCTAAAGCAACTCGGATATACACCCTTAAAAAGAAAAGTGCCTTATAAAATTGCATATTTTGTAGCTTATTTGATGGAGTTATATTCAAAATACTTCAATAATATGAAAGAGCCCTTGCTTACAAGATACTCAATTGTTGTTGCCGCCAAAAACTTCACCCTCGATATATCAAAGGCCAAAAATAAATTAGGCTATAAACCTGTAATAACAAGTGAGGAAAGTCTGGAAGAATTTGTAAATTGGTACAAGGAAAACCATAAACCAATTTAAGTGTTATAATAGTGCTTTATGTATTTTTATATACGGCCAATTTTAACGCTTTTTAACCGATTAATAATTTTTGACCTTAAAATTCAATTATGGGACTTTTCTCTAAATTAATTAACTACATGACCGGGGGGAGTGCTGAAGTAAAAGTAGAGATACAAAATGCAAATCTTTCATCTCAATTCCCTGTTAGTGTCTCAGCCAAAATTCACGATCACGACCTTCAATGTGAAAAGATTTACATATTGATTCGTTGCACAGAGAAAAAAAAGGAAGTGTTCAAGCCTGTTGACGGGGAAAATCTAACAGATAATGAAAAGATAGTGCAGGAAATGGATAATTGGGAGTCGGAGGTATTGTACGAAAACGAAATTCAGGTCGCTCCAAAGTGTTTATTAAAAAATGGTGTAAAATACAATTGGCCTCTCCACGTTGACCTCACTAATCAATCCATACCTACCGTTCATGGTAAAAATCATAAAGTAATTTGGGAAGTACAAGGAGCAATAGATGTAGCAGGCAACGATCCTGATTCGGGTTGGGTGGAATTCGACGTTAAAGTCTAATTCCCAAATTTTTCATGGTCTTTTTAAAATTATTGGCGATCTCTTCATAATTCTCATGGAAATTTTTAATAATTACCGGATTTCCATTTACCAAAACCTCTTCATAAACAGTACTGTCACAACTATAAATCAGGGCATTTAACAGTAAATCTTTCCCTGTTGAAAAAACCAATGGATGATTTTCATTGAGCACCAATCCGGTAAGCTTCATTCCTTTTTCAAATCCCGGTTTTCCTACTAAACCTGCGGCTTTGTTTCCTCCGGAAATGCTTTGCTTATATAATTCATCTCCCATTCCTCTCGATCCTTTTCTAAAGGTATCCCGCTTCAAATGCAACAGTCTTTGCCCATAATCCAGCCATCTTAAATCTTCCAAAGGGTTTAAACCTACATGGCTATCACTGCCAATGGACCAAGTACCTCCCATGTCTAAAAATTCCCTGAATGAAAAAGTACCGTCTCCTAAATTTCCTTCGGTTGAAGGGCACAATATTATTGAAGCACCTGAATCTACAATCCGTGTCATTTCCTCTTTGGTAATATGTGTTCCATGTACCAAATGCACATTTTCATCAACAGCAACTTGATCCATAAGAAGGTTTACAGGACTTGATTTGTAAAATTGCAAACAATCTTTTACTTCAGCTTCCTGTTCAGATATATGAAGATGAAAGGGCATTTTCTTTCTTTGACTAAAAATTTCTTTCAATTCCGAAAGACCTACAGCACGCAAA
>JAOUKG010000621.1 GCA_029882725.1 Cyclobacteriaceae bacterium | reverse complement strand
TTAAATAAATATTTTGTATATTTCTACACTGTTAGGAACTATTATTTTTCATATAACTAAATATTTTTATCAAGTAAAAACTTAAAATTTCGTGTCATGGCTAATAGATCAATGAATGAAAGGCATGTAAGAAGCCTTAATATCGGTGCCGGTGGTAATAGTTATACTGTTACTATACCCAGGGAATACATCTCCAAATTAGGTTGGGAGCCCAAGCAACGTTTGAACGTTAATATCAGAAAAGACAAAATAGTCATTACTGAAGGTGATTTTGAGTAGCTGGACTAACTTTCCAGCTTACCCATAATACCCCAACCGTCGAATAAACAATCATTTATAAAACCAACTTCATTCATTTGGGCTATCCATTGCATGAATGAGTGTTGATCGATTGTGAACTGATGAGTAGTGCCTGTTATAAAATAACAAAACTCATGCTTTTTCATTATTCTGTCAATACTATAGCCTAGCTGAATCAAATCGTTTCTTAGACTTTCAGCATGCGCTAATGTTTTGGCTTCAAAATAAAAGTCCAGACATTTTGTGCCTGATTGCCCCTGGCTTACAAAGTCATAGATATTCAGAAAATGAGTAGCTATCTGGATATGTCCTTTCTTGTTTGTCTCAAACCTCCCATTCGAGACAAATGGATTGAAAATAGAATTGAATAATTTCATATTGCCAATTAACTCATTTGAAAATTGAATAGCCGTTTATAAACATTTATTAAATCTGAAATGGGAGATTAAGCGTTTAAAAACGGTTATTTTGTTTGAAATTACCGAACTTTACGAAACCTTTCGAAGGTTCCAAACCTTCGAAAGGTTCGTAATTCTAATAAATTTAGCCTCTTTGAAAGGTGAGTTGAGTAATTTGCAAATATTTTGTAATTTTCTGCATACTCAATAATTCACTGAATTCTTTGTGTTAGAATTCAGAATCCATCAAAACAGTAAACATGAAATCATCCATCCTTCTTTCAGCTTGTTTATTTATCTTCTTATTCTCTCTTCAAGCTCAAAAACAAATAGAACACCAGGATTTTGATTCCTGGAAAAGAATAAGAAATGAACAAATATCCAATAATGGAAAATACGTAGTCTACCATCTGGCTCCGGGAAAGGGCGATCAAATTCTTAAAATTAGTTCTCATGAAGGAAAAGAGCTTCTTTCCTATACTCGGGGAGAAAGTAGTCGATTTACTTTTGATTCCAAATATGTGATTTTTACCATCAAACCGGGCCTGGAAGTCGTAAATGAATTCAGAAGAAAAAAAACTAAACCGGAAGATATGCCGAAAGATTCCTTGGCTATTTTTAATTTACAAACAGAGCAGCTTACCAAAATTGGAAATGTGAAGAGTTGGAAAGTACCTGAAAAATGGAATGGATATGTTGTATATCAATCGGCAAGTTTACCGTCCGACACTTCAACTGTAAATACAGACAAAAAGGCCAAAAAAATCAATCAGGAAAATGGTTTCCCATTGCTAATTCACAACTTAAGCACCGGGGTATCAGATAGTATTGAGTTTGTAACCGATTACCAGCTTGCCAGGGAAAATGATAAATTGATTTATACTACCTCAGGGGTACCGGGCAAACTGGGGGAAGGTGTTTATTTCTCGGATATTTCAGATAAGACTTCAATTCCTCTACTCCGTGCCAAAGGGGTCTTTAAATCTCTTACTTTTGATAATAAAGGAGATCAGGTAGCCTTTCTTTGTGATTTGGATACGACTAAAGCACTTGTCCGGGACTTTCAATTGCGATATTGGTCTCTGGGAATGGATTCTGCTCAACTCAAAGTGAACACCTCAACTTCCGGAATGCAAGATCATTGGATGGTAAGTGAACATGGCATCCTCCGGTTTAGTGATAATGCCACTATGTTGTTTTTTGGAACAACTCCATTTCCTGTTTTACAGGACACAAGTCGCCTTTCTGAAGAAATTATTAATGTGGAAGTATGGCACTATAAGGATAAGCGTCTTTATACACAGCAAAATGTGGAACTCAAGAAGGATAAAATGAAAAATTATCAGGCGGTCTTTCATATACTTAGTAACAAAATGGTGCAATTGGCCGATGAGGAAGTTTCTCAAATAAAAACTACCTTCAATTGGGATGCTATGCTCGTAATGGGCTTTTCGGATCTTCGTTATCAGCGTGAATTTTCCTGGGAAGGCTGGTCGAAGGACGATCTGTATCTTATTGATATTCAAACTGGGAGTAAAAAGTTGATTAAAGAGGGAGTTCAAGGATTCTCCAACCTTTCATCAGGTGGAAACTATATCAACTGGTTTGATCAAACTGATAGCACTTATTATGCATACCATATAGCTTCTGGAAAAATCAACAATTTAAGTTCCGCTATAAAAACTTCTTTGGTGGAAGAGCTACACGATTCACCTATTCTGCCTTATCCTTATGGTTTTGCCGGTAACACAAAAAATGATGAGGCCATCCTGATCTACGATCGTTATGATATTTGGAGTCTGGATCCTCAAAATCAAAAAGCCCCGATTCGCCTTACTCAGGGTAGGGAAAGTACATTTAGATCCGGAAGACCCTACTATTGATGTCTCGGAAATATTTATCCATTCATTTAATGAAATTTCAAAAAAAGAAGGATATGCTATTTTAAGTGGGAAGAACAAAAAACTAAATTCGCTCACAACCGATGATTTTCATTTCTCAAGCCCTATAAAAGCCAGGGAAACCCAGGATATTATTTTTACAAAAGAGTCGTTTAGTGTTTTTCCCGATTTAATTGCCTCTAATTTTAAATTTAAAAAGCCGGTTCGAATCAGCCAGGCTAATCCAGAGCAGACCGGGTATTCATGGG
>JAOUKG010000620.1 GCA_029882725.1 Cyclobacteriaceae bacterium | reverse complement strand
TCATGAAAATGGTATTCGCATTAAAGATGAAGAAATGGGCATGTTGAGAAGTAAAATTGAACACGATCCTTCCAATTTAAGCCTGGCCAGGGAAAGAGCCGACGATCCGGATTCCATTTATTTAGGATTGTTTTATCAAAATAAAAACAACCCCCGATATGACGAGTACGGAGCAGAAAATATAGGCTGGAGTACGGAAAGGAAAATGGATGCATTGAACAAAATGCTTGACCGATATGCAATCTAAAATGAAAACGGATAAGGAAGATACAAACCAGGGGTGGTCGGAATTCTTTAATGAAGGGCAGGGCGGATTCTTTAAAGAAGAGGAAGTGCCTGATTCATTTGAAAAACAATGGGGAAAAACTGAAAAGCTCCCCAGCTGGCCGGAAATTTTTCATCAGGCCGATTCCGATGAAATAAATAAAATCCGGAAGTTTTTTCTAACAGGAATTAAACCCTTTGAACAGGTCAATACAACTCCTATTTTTAAAATTCGAGGCAACCACACATTGGTTCAGGATCCGCATTCATATCCTATATGGATTGCCAATCCTGCTTCGGGGGAACATCAGGATTTTGGGGGTGTTTATCCTTTTTACAAAATGCTCGAACAGGTTTCGGCCCATTTGAAAATCAACCCTCGGGTGTTTGAGGTGGTGAAAAATATGCTTACCAGAAAAGCAACCAAATGGATAGAGAATCATCAGGAAACGGATTTGGAAAACTTCCCACAACTGATAAAGTACCTCAATGAATTGCCCACTGAATTAGGCTTAAAAGGAAATGACAAAAGCGATCTGGAGCACAATCTGGGTGAAATGATCCAGAAACTTCCGGAAGACGGGTGGTTATTGTTTTATTCCGAAAATATCGAAAATATACTCATTCGGCTGAACTTGTACTGGCATTTTGAGCAGTATCAAAAGCCACTGATCAACGATATCAAATCACTTACCAACCACCTCACCGAAATTGTAGAACAACAAGGGTCCTCAGAAAAAAGTGATATTTCCAGGTTACAATCTTCATTGGGAAAGTTTGGAGAACTGTTTGATATGGATCCTTTGGCGGGGTTTATGCCCGATTCCGCTTCACAAAATTTACCCATTGAGAAGCTAACCAGAATTCAGGAGCAATTGAAGATTTTGGCAAATGCCGAAGATATTTTGGATGAAAACGGGATTCTCATTGACGGGTTTGAGAATGGAAATGCTGAATTATACGGACTCGAAACCATTAAATTGGATACCAAAGAAGCCGGAAATCAGGTGAAGGAAATTTTTTTGAAGAAATCTTCCGAATATGTGAAAATCATAAAATCCTACAGGATTGCTAAATTGGAGGAGGAAAATCTTTATGAATCGGGGTTTTACGACCCTTATTTCGAAAAATTTCAGTGGGATGATTTGACCCGGGAAGAAAAGGCCATGGCTCCTCCTGTTTTGGTGAGAATACCGGCTTCCAAGATGAATTCTTTCTGGCTTTCCGATTTATTGAACTGGATAAATCAGCACCTGACCTTGCGTGTTTTTGTGTTCGAAGATCGTCCCTATATGCCCGGTCAGAACCGATCTTATGAATTGGGGATGATTGCCACGGCCTGCCGTAATGCCTTTGTTTGCCAAAGTACCGGGTGGTATGGTGACCGATTATTCCAACATTTGCAAGAGGGTTTTAAATGTGGTGATACTGCCGTGTTTTATCTGTTTGATTCTGCTGTTGAAAGCGAGTTGGATAGTGAAACAGCCCTGTTTGCACGGGTATTCCCTCATTTTTGTTACCTGGGAAGAGAGCGAAACGAATGGGGAGAAAGGTTTGTGATTGAAGATAACCCTGAACCAGAAAATGAATGGGTTTCTTTTCAAATTCCCATCGGAGGAAAAGATAATAAACCGAATACTATTGAGTATAAATTAACCCCGGTGGATTACCTGTATTCTACCGGAGCTCACGATCAGTACTTTCTTACATTGCCTTTGGGAATGGACAGTCCTGCACTTTTAAGCATGGATGAATACTTAAAGTTGAGTGAAAAGGAAAAGTATAAAAAAATTCCTTATGTCCTGGTGGTAGATGAGGCATTGAAAATCAGGAAAATGATCCCCCACCGGGTATTGGTGATGGCCACTGATGAGAGAGCTGATTTCTGGAATACCTTGTTGGATTTGGCCGGTAAAAAAGGCTTTCACAAAACCCAAATTATCAAATCTTTAAAACAAGAATTTGATAGTGAGCGTCGGCAAGAGCTGGAAAAACTTGCAGAACAACACGAACAGGAATTAAGGGAAGCCGAGTCGAAAAGTATGGAAGAGGCCATGGATAGACTCACTTCAGCTCTTTTGGATATGGACATGGATACGTTGGGGAGTGGTGTTACATCCTCTAAAGGGCCAAGGGTTACTTCCACAGAAAAGGGACAAGCTTCCGCTGAAGTGGAGTCCGTAGAGCAGAAAGGAGTAACAGAAGTAAAGGAAGAAAATAATAAGGATGACTTTCCTTCAGACCCCTACATAGATACTGCTTTATGTACAAGTTGTAACGAATGTATCCAAATCAATAAATCCATGTTTAAGTACAACGGCGACAAGTTGGCAGAAATAGTCAACCCCGATGCGGGAACCTTTGCAGATCTTGTTGAAGCCGCCGAAAAATGTCCGGCAGGTGTGATTCATCCGGGTAAGCCCCGAAATATGAAGGAGCCGGATATTGAAAAACTCATGGAGATAGCCAAAAAATATAATTAGTTACCATGGGCGATATTCTTCAAACGGCATTAATTCTTTCCGGGCTTTGTTTGGCCTTTGGAGCTATACTGGCTGTGGCGCATCGCAAACTCAAGGTGTGG
>JAOUKG010000618.1 GCA_029882725.1 Cyclobacteriaceae bacterium | reverse complement strand
GTGAAGGTTTTATGTTGTACACCAAAGGGGAGGTGAAGTTGCCCATTGCCGGTAGCGTTCGTATAGGGGGCAAGTTGTCCAAGGGTATTACCACGGACGATGTAACGGTACAAATTTTACGATTGAACGATGATGACACCAAAACGATAGAAAAGGAATATGAGCTGGCCTGGAACGAGGTTGTTGAGCAGGAGGACTTTTATATTGAAACAACGGGCAGTGCAGGCGATACCTATTATCTTAGCATGGAATCGTCCACCAATATTAATTGGTCAAAGATATCGTGGGAGGCATTTCTAACCTATCAGGAATCGCATGACCCCTCAGTGACGACAGCACAAATCGCAGGGTTGATAACCCCGGTTATTGTTAAAAAGCAGATATACTCAGGAACCTTGGAGATCGTGGAGCCTTGGGTAGCCGACAAAACTGGCACGGCCACTATAGTTCCTGATATTGATTTTGAGGAGTTGAATTCTGTTGATGGGGAGGTGGTTTTCACGGTGAAAAGGAAAGATGAGCTTGTTCAGAAAGAAATTTTGATGGTGGAAGATGGCCAGCTGTCTTCCTCTTGGGAATTCACTATTAACGTAGAAGAAGCGGAAGAGCTATTTTTTGAATTTCACATACAATCCCCTTTGCTTGTTGCTCATTATAAGGGTGCAGGGGCATCCGTTGATTTTGATGGTAAAGACGAAAAAGCGAGTGTGGGTGTATATTCTGGCCGAAGTGGCAATTTTGGCCCTATGTACCGCAATTGGGGGCAATTTTCTTACAATAGCAATGGAAACCGTGGTGTAATCCCTATAATTGAAGATTTGTTAATACCCAGTGAAGACTTGGAAAATAATGAGGGGATCGATGCTTCTAAAATCAAGGATGGGGATGAACTTGGGGAAATGGACCTATATGATCCATCAAAGGAGATATTTATTATTATGGCCTCATTTCCTGACAAAGGCTTGTGGCAAGGCTATGATCCAGGTATATGGGTCAGGGCCGAGACCATGGGGAGTGCACGCTATGGCTTGGACCATATAGAAACGGGTGAAGGCGATTTTTCAACTGGGGCAGATATTCGTGCAGTAAAACGGATAACCCTGGGAACGGGCAAATCATTGTCGGGTGGTGCAGGGTTACCTCTTCCCCTCGACCCAGGCATAACCTTGAGTAAAAGCTGGTCTTCCAGCAAAGTCCTTTTGGATTTTATTGATTTGAACGGAGACCGTTATCCGGATATTGTATTTCCTGGAAAAGTGCAGTATACGCTTCCCAACGGAGGTTTGTCCTCAGGGGTCACTTCCCTTGGCGGCTCAGGGTTCAAAGTGCACGAGACAAAATCCATTACCAAGGGTATTGCTGCTTCGGGTTCTTATTTGGTTTCCAGCACGGAAGAAAACCCAAAAAGGGGCAAAAATACCCACGTGGGCAATGCAGATGTAAGTGCGGGCATTAGTGGGGACTATGCTGTTGGGGAAGATGCTGTTGGGTACTCGTGGCTTGACGTAAATGGTGACGGTCTTGCTGACAGGGTGGCCATAGACGAGGAAGCGGGTACCATGGTGGCACTGAACTTGGGATATGGTTTTACTTCCTGGGAGGCTTGGGACTTTGATCAAATCCAGGCAGGTTCCAGTAAAAGTGCTAGCGGTGGGGCATCGGTAAATATTAACCAGGGAAGTATCGTGTTCGGGGTAGGGCTGTCAAAGTCCTCCAATACCATAGACGACTATTTGCAGGACGTGACTGGCGACGGCCTTCCTGATATTGTTTCTCAAAGAAAAGGCGCTGTATTAATGGTAGGAATCAATTTAGGGAATGGTTTTTCTGAAATGATACCCTGGAAGGGAGTTGAGAAGGTCAATGGCAATTCGCAAACGGGGGAATCTGCCAATTTTTCCACCACGGCAGGGGTTCCTTTGGTAGGTACCAAGGTGGTACTTACGCCGCACTTTAATACAGGCCACGGTATCAGCCGCGAAGAAATGCGGTTGACTGACATGGATGGCGATGGCCACCCTGATTATGTGTCCTCAGATTCCGATGATCAGCTCACCGTGCGCCGCTCTACCATAGGCCGTACCAACATGCTCAAATCGATCCACCGCCCTTTGGGGGCCACGATCACCATGGACTACAAACCCGTGGGCAATACCTACGAGCACCCCAATACGGTGTGGGCACTTTCGAAGGTGGAAGTAAACGACGGCCTTACCGGCGATGGCGTGGACGTGCTGTCGAGCACCTACGAATTTGAAGGGGGGTATTACGACCGTCGTGAGCGTGATTTCTATGGTTTTGCAACGGTGGTATCCACGAGCCTGAACGAAGGGCAGCCCTATGTGCGCTCTGTACAGGAGTTTGTTAACGATGACTACTACACCAAAGGCCTGCTGAAAACCGCCCATAGCGAAGATGCCGAAGGCAACCGCTACAGCGCACAGGAGAATACCTATGAGGTGCGCGACCTGGGCGATGGGCGCAAATTCCCCATACTGGTCTCCACCGAACAACAGATATACGAAGGGCAAAGTAGCCCGGGGCTTACTACCAGGAGTCGCTATGAATATGACGACCTGGGCAACATGACCTTTATCCATGACGAAGGGGGCGAGGGCAGCGATGACGACCTGGAGGCCATAGTGACCTACCACCGCTACGAGGGTCCCTATATCATGGGCAGCCCAAAAAGCATAGAAGTGAAGGGCAACGGCACTGACTACCGCCGTCGGGAGGCCACCATCGACCCCACCACGGGTCAGGTGACGCAGATACGGCAATACCTGGAGGGTGACCAAGGAGCCTCGGTGCACGATTTGACCTACGATGTTTATGGCAACCTGAAGACCCT
>JAOUKG010000619.1 GCA_029882725.1 Cyclobacteriaceae bacterium | reverse complement strand
CCCCTAAACATCTAAACCCTCTAAACCCCTAAACAAATCAACACCTCCACACCTAAACACCTCGCAATAGTAAACCAATACGCCACTCAATTAACCGTTGATTTGGCAAATTCACTGATAAATGAAGGAGAGGCCGTCAATTTATTTACAGGGGAAGTTTTAATGACAGGCAAACCATTGGATGAAAGGGTACATGTACATTATTTGAAAAAATACAATAGAAACTTTATTTTGTATAGAATATATACATGGTTCTTGTTTTCATTACAAGTTGCCAGAAAACTAAAAAAGACAGAATTCACGGATTGTGTGGTGTTTTCCAACCCTCCTATTTTGATTTTTCTATTGAACAGAAGCTCCTTTTTCAATAAAACAAGATTTCATTATGTGATATTTGATATTTACCCGGATGTATTGCTGGAGTCGAAGTTAGGCTTTGTTTACAAGCTGGTGGCTGGTTGGTGGGTAAAACAAAATAAAATTTTCATGAGTAATGCCACTTCTATTTTTACCATCAGTAACAAAATGAAGTCAAAAATTGAGAAGTATGTAAAAGGAGTAAATATCCACATGGTTTATCCATGGGCTAATACAGAATTTATTCAACCTATCGATAAAGAGAAGAGCCAATTCAGGAAAAATCTATCACTAAAATATAATTTTAACGTTCTTTATTCCGGGAATATTGGTTATACACACGGTTTGGAAACAATTATTTCACTGGCTGAAAAACTGCAAAATCAGGAAGTAGGTTTTATCATTATTGGGGAAGGTAGTGGAAAACCTAAACTACAGATGTTATCAAAGAAAAAACAGCTAGATAATATACTGTTTTTACCCTGGCAACCTGCTGAAATATTATGTGAAAGTTTGAATTTAGGCGATATAGCTATAATTTCTCAAGGAAAAGGTATAGACAATGTATCCTTGCCAAGTAAAACATTTAATTATTTGGCCGCGGGTAGGGCAATATTGGCTATAGGAGGAAAAGAGTCTGAATTAGAGAGTATCTTGAGGAAATTTAATTGCGGTGTAGGCTTTGATCATAATGATATTGATGAAATGGCATCATTTGTAGTTGAACTTAAAAACAATCATCATTTATTAATGGAGTATCAAAAACACTCAAGGTATGCAGCAGGTTTTTTTACTCCCAAAAATGCATCAAAAATGGCCGAACTAATACTAAGCCACCCCAACAACTAAACACCTCAACAACTAAACCCCCACACCCATCTACCCCAAATTCATAAAACCGCTTTTAGATTTTCTGCTCGCTCTGATAGCTCTGTTCATTAGTCTTCCCATAATGATTCCGGTCACAATTTTACTGGCTATTGCCAACAGTGGAAAACCCTTTTTCATACAACCCCGTCCGGGAAAGAATGAAAAGATATTTTATGTGATAAAGTTCAAGACCATGAACGATAAAAAAGACAAACAGGGAAGGCTGTTATCTGATGAAAAACGACTAACTACAATAGGAAAGATAGTCCGAAAAACCTCATTGGATGAAATCCCACAGCTAATCAATATCCTGAAAGGAGATATGTCGTTTATCGGTCCACGTCCCTGGTTGGTAGAATATTTGCCTCTATACAACGATTTCCAACGTCGTCGTCACGAAGTAAAGCCTGGCATTTCAGGGTGGGCACAAGTCAATGGCCGAAATTTGTTGGGGTGGGAAGATCGTTTCAAACACGATATTTATTATGTGGAAAATATTTCACCCTGGCTGGATTTAAAGATTCTGTTCATGACAATTTGGAATATAATTACTGCCAAAGGAATTAGTGGCGATGGCCATGCTACCATGCAATCTTTTACTGATTACGTACATGACAAATAGGTCAGAATTAGAAGGCCATTCGAAGAATCGGTGAATCGAATTATGTATCGAGCTTAAAAAAGCATTTTCCACAACAGAAACAAACCCTTTGGGATTAACCATCCACTACACTGTCGGTTCCCCGGTTCCCCAAAAAACACTAACTTTACTACAAAACATCACAAATGCTAATAATAGGAGCCTCGGGTCATGGAAAAGTCATCCTTGAAACTTGCAGGGAAGCAGGTATTCAGGTGTCTTCTTTTATGGACAATGACCCACAAAAACTGGGTGAATTAATGGGTATTCCTGTAATACTGGAAGATTTTACGGCCATTAATGATAATCATGTAATAATAGGAATAGGCGATAACACCATCCGTAAAAATATAGCGAAAACGATTGAAGCTACTGGCATCAAAGTTCAACCCTTTCTTGCGCATCCTTTGTCGGGTTTGGCAAAAGGCTTACAAATAGGGGAGGGAACAGTTATATTTATGAACGCTGCAATCCAGGTGGATAGTATTATTGGCAAACATTGCATTATAAATACTTCGGCTTCAATAGATCACGATTGCACGATAGCAGATTTTGTGCATGTTGCTCCCAATGCAACATTATGTGGAGGTATTAGTGTTGGGGAAGGAACTTTCATTGGTGCAAACGCAACTATTTTACCCAATGTAAAAATCGGAAAAAACTGTATTGTAGGTGCCGGAAGCGTTTTAATTACCGATCTGAATGATAATCAGAAAGTGGTGGGAAATCCGGCAAGGATAATAACGTAGCAAGATCAATCCAACTTTTCATAATGTATTTTATTTTTGATAGCTTTTTTCAATTCCTCTTTTTACTTATAATCTCAGGGGTATTATTTAAATTCGGAAGAAAGAAATGGTCACGTATCTTTTTTGTTGCCGCATTTGTTTGGGTATTTATTATATCAAGCACTCCGTTGCCCTATTACCTGATGAAAAACCTGGAAAAATCGTCAGGAAGTGTAGCTGATACAGATCTGTTAAA
>JAOUKG010000617.1 GCA_029882725.1 Cyclobacteriaceae bacterium | reverse complement strand
CCCGAAATATGAAGGAGCCGGATATTGAAAAACTCATGGAGATAGCCAAAAAATATAATTAGTTACCATGGGCGATATTCTTCAAACGGCATTAATTCTTTCCGGGCTTTGTTTGGCCTTTGGAGCAATACTGGCTGTGGCGCATCGCAAACTCAAGGTGTGGGAAGATCCCAGGATTGATCAGGTGGAAGAAAAACTCCCCGGAGCCAATTGCGGTGCCTGTGGAAAACCCGGATGCAGGGCTTTCGCCGAAGAAGTGGTAAGTGGGGAAATTAACCCTGGAAAATGTACGGTAAGCCCGCCTGAAAAAATTGATGAAATCGCCGGCATGTTGGGCGTGGAGGTGCAGGAAGAAGTCAAGGTTGTTGCCCGGCTTTTGTGCGCAGGAGGAAAGGAAGAAGCCAATTATACAGCCACGTATGAACGGGGAGTTTCCACATGTAGGGCCGAAGCACTGGTGGCAGGTGGCCCAAAGCAATGTGCATGGGGATGTTTGGGGTTAGGCGATTGCGAAACTGCATGTACATTTGGCGCCATTTCCATGTCGGTAAATGGCCTCCCTTTGGTAGATACAGACAAATGCACGGCCTGTAACGACTGTGTGGAGGAATGTCCCCGCGATCTGTTTGAACTGATGCCTATAGACCAAAAGCTTATTGTGCAATGTAAGTCCTTGTTGGAAGGCGATCAGGCATTGGAACAGTGTGCTGTTGCCTGTACCGCATGTGGAAAATGTGCTCTGGATGCCGGAGAAGGTGTTATTTCCATGAAAAACAACCTGGCAGTAATTAACTATTCGAATTATGAACTGGCCGGACCGGAGGCCGTTCTTCGTTGCCCTACCGGTGCCATTACCTGGCTAAGAAGCAACAATCAGTTCCGGGATGAACAAATTCCGGACTTTCAGATATTAAATGAATATCACCAATGAGCGAGCAAGTATATACACTGAAGGATAGTATCCTGAAATTGGAATCTGATATTTCCGATAAAGTATTCAGTAATCAGGCGAGTCAGGCTGTAGGTTTCGCTGCCGGAGGTCTACGTACCACAGTGTTGTTTTCAGAAAGAGCCGAAAATCTGTTATCCTCAATCCGTATGGCTGCAGACCTTCACCTGCCTATCGTATTTTGGGTTCCCGAAAATATTCAGGACATGATTTCCGGTGCTATAATTTGGAGTCTGGTAGATGAAGAGCAATTGATGGCTACTGCTCTGATGGCTCACCGAAGTGCGGAACTGGCCCTGATGCCCGCTGTAATTATGTATCCCCATACCTTGAAAATTGATTCACTTTTGGATTTCAATAAAAATACGGCATTACAATTTTTAAAAACTTCAGCTGCCGCTGAAAAATCACCTACTCCCGCGCAAGAATTTCTTTTCGGTGAAAACCGCCCATTGAATATAAATTGGATTGACTTAAACCACCCTCGTTTACTGAATCCTGTTCAAAATTCAAAAGAAC
Organism: Cyclobacteriaceae bacterium; assembly: GCA_029882725.1. GTDB lineage: Bacteria > Bacteroidota > Bacteroidia > Cytophagales > Cyclobacteriaceae > JAHEMU01. The sequence goes on along the minus strand of JAOUKG010000617.1, from coordinate 1,391 downwards.
GATACCTCCGTTGGGCCTCTGAAACCACCTTTTTTCGTAGCCATGTGCCGGAAATACTGGATTCTGTTCGAAAAGAATATAACAAGGCATTTATCGAACCCTTCGAATGGTTCGATTTCGTACCGGGTAAAAAATCGAAGTCAGTAATTTATTGTTCCGATAGTACTTTTTCGGAAATTAAAGAAGTTCAGGTTTCGAATCAGGGAGCAAGTACCTATCCCGGCATATTGCATGCGAAACTGGTTAGCCCGTTTCCTTCTGAAGATTTCGCCAGACTATTGCCTCCTTCAAGTGAGGTAAGTTGGGCCATGAAGCAGGGAAATAGGGTCAATAATTTGCAAAATAGCCCTCCTTTTACCCGAATGGGCTCCAATTGGCATAAAATTGTACTCAATGATGAAGTGCTTTCTGAAGGAAAAGACGCTATGGACAGCTTGTTGGAGGCTGCAAGTAAGGGTGATTTGTCGGAGGTGAATTTTTCTGGTGTCACTTTTACAGGAATTGAAACCGGACAGCCGCGCAAGGAGATACTTATCGATTTTATCAAAGAACATTATCCTCACTACGCAGAGAAGAAAAAAAACAGGGAAACTAAACACGTTTTTTCAGTTTTTAGTAGTGAATCTCCCCGCTTGAGGAAACTCAATATAGAACAAAAGGGTGTTTTGGGGCTTGCTGACTACATTCCCTATATTCTTGAAGATTACGATGAAAAGGGATTGGCTCAAAATTGGGCACATCCGTTGAGGGCTATTAATAGTACTCCCGGGGCGGCTTCTTTGGCCTCCGATTGGAGTGATTCCAGACAACAGTTTCCTGTGTGGAGCCCATCGGCATGCACCACTTGCGGAAGTTGTTTTGACCAGTGTCCCGCAGCAGCCCTTACTCCTGCCTCTTTTAATTGGGAAAGTTTTTTGACTTCTGCCCAGGTTCTTTGTGATGAAAAAGGATTCAATGTTTCCAAAATAAGGCCCTTAATCAAACCCCTGGCTTCGGCTCTTTCAACCGTTACCGCTTCCGCGGAAGGGAATGTAAGTGAGTTTAGAGTTTCCGATTTCCTGCCAAATGCATTGGAGCAGGTCTTTGAAAAAATGCAACCAGAGGACCAGAAGAAAAAGGAGATAGAGGAAGCTGTAGGATATATTTTAGCCGAAGTGGGTACTTTGAAAGTAGCAGTTGGTGATTTGTTATTTAATGAATTGGAATCCTACCAAAAAGGGACGGGGGAGTTGCTACACATAGAATTTGACCCTCATGCCTGTACTGGTTGCGGGTTGTGTGCTGAAAGTTGCAATGAAAATGCTATTGTGATGACTTCCGTGAAAGAACTTCGGGAATTGGATCTTGCCAGCTTCCCCCAGGTAGAAAAATTTCAAAATACACAATCGGAT
>JAOUKG010000616.1 GCA_029882725.1 Cyclobacteriaceae bacterium | reverse complement strand
ATGAACTATATAATACATATAGCTTTGATAATTGACGTATGAAAAGAAAAAGATTGTCAAGATGGTTTTCGTCGTTTCTAAAACGAAACAGGAATATGAATATGAGTATCTGGTATCTACCATATCGGGAACGCCACAATAAATTTATTGCACAAGCATCCTCACCTGTAGGGTAACTTAATGTTTCCCAATAATATCTTGAGTCAATAATCTTCTCAATTTCTGTTAGTTTTAATTCAAGGGTCTTAATATTAGAAAAATGCTCCCATTGCTTGATATTAAAAAGACCGTCAAACAAACGTTCATAGAAGGTGTCAGCACCATATCCGTACAACACGTTTGGAAGATCGAACGTTGCTATTAAAACATATTGGTAAATGCTTAATATCTCTTGTATCAAAATTGTCCTATGACCTAATTCCGAGTTATACGTATCTATTTTTTCATAAAGCCTACTTATTTCATTAAAAGCAGTATCGTCATAACCTTTCTTGTCCACCAGATACTCATACATTTTGATTTTGAAGATATCACCGGTATTCAGTTCTAATCCGGTTGTATTAATGGAATTAAATATTTGCAACATCTTGGACAAACCAGCAAAAGTCTCAATAACAACAAAATATATTTTACTTATGCAGTAGTTTACAAAATGGTCAATGTTTTGATTACATAGGTTATTATGCTCATCATTAGTATATTCTTCTACAAGGTCGGCTATCACCTTGGCGCCTGATAGATATGGATTTAATGTATTTTCTTCTAACAGTAAATCTTTATTAAGGAACTCCTGAAAAAAAAATTGCTGACGACCGTTATTTACTTTGGTCTCCAACCAGTCTATTTTAATTTCTTTTAAAGCGGAACTTTCGGGAAATTTAACTTTTAATACTTTAAAAAATATGAGCAAAGTTGACAATCGCTGTTGACCGTCAATTATTTCCTGCGTTGATACACCACCATTTATAGGTTTCTTTTCAGACAATTGAATGGTTCCTAAAAACAAGGGATCCTCATCGGGGCCTCCTTCCAAACCCCAGTATGATATGAATATATCAGTGATGAGTTTATTTATTTGCTCATTAGTCCACGAAAAAGGACGTTGAAAAATTGGGATTACATATTTCTTATGTTTATCAATTATAGATTCGCTATCATTGTTGGCATTTTTTAACAATACACAAGCGCTTGCTCTAATTGAAAAATTTTTACTCATACCACCTCCTTAATTAAATACTCCACCCCATCCAGTGAAAACTGTGCCCCTGCCTTCCTGTTGAGCATGGCCATGGCCAGCTGGCTGGTGTGGGGCAATGGTTGACAACCCAGGGTCTGCTGGCCGCTGCTTCCATCTTTTACTACCACATACCGCACCTCATCGCCATCGGGCAGGGTTTTTATGACCACCTGCCTATGCAGACCCACTTCAACTGTTTTTTGGGCTACGCCCTCATGCCCAAACAGCGCTGTAGGCGGTGGTGGTGTTTTTTTTGCAGGAGTAGCTTCTTTTTTTAGTGCTTTATTCTTTCCGGCTTTTTTATCGTGCAGCCCCTGCCGCACTTCTTCCGCATACCGTTCGTGGTTGAGTAACAATAACCTTTTCAGTACCTCCTTGCGGGCCTCCGGATGGATGGTATAGCGCACCCGGTCGTTTTCGGGCAGGTACTCCACCTCATAGAAATCATGACGAAGTTCAATGGCTTTGCCCCATTTCTCACTGTCCTGGTGCCAGCCATAGGCGGCCAGTACGGCCTCATCCATTTCTTTGTGCAGTTCACGCAACCTGAAAATGAGTGGTACGGCCTCTTGATAGGATATATTGCCAGCTTTTTTTACTTCAAGATGATTATAGAGGTTCCAGGTCTCCTTGCCATATTTTTTTTGAAAAGCTTTGGGTTCCAGTGGTTCCACATGATCAGTTAAACCCTTGTTGTGGAATTGATTGTAAGTCTTGGTAAGGCCTAGTTTGATAGAAGTCATTATTTTTTGACGAAATTCGAAATATGCTTCTCCCAGGTCTTCTAGTAACTTATTTTTATTACTTGAAGCATTTTCTGGAAATGGGAATGTTTCAAAGACATCAGAAGGAGTATATCTTGTGTCATTTTTTAAAGCTGATCCATATTTAACAACCCAATCCTTATGCAACGATGATTGTAAAACTGGGAAAGCAATTCCTTTATCAAATGCAAAAACCACACACATCATAGAAATAACTTGTTCGGTGGAAGTGTAAGTAAATGCCACTGTTTTACTTACCTGAGCCACCACCAAAACCCTATCCAAATGAGCAATAGTACGGTAAAGGTTTAATTGGGGTCGAGCATAGAGCCACCAATATTTTATGTATTTGATGTCATCATTATTTAATTTTTGATTATTATTCTCTTTTCTTGTTTTTATTTTACCCCTTTCAATCTTTACTGTTTCATATAGCTTATCATAGCAGGCCTTATATCTTTTCGCTTTTTCTTCTTCCCAATCAAAAAAATTAATTATCCAACGACTTGGAGATTGATCCACCCGATTGTTAAGATCCTCACCATTAAGATAGGGGTAAATAACATCTTTATTATTCACACCCTTTTCAATTAATTCTCTTGCCTCACTTTCATCAATCACAAATCCTTTCCCATTTACAACAGAACCAATAAAACTTTTGGATTGATTAGAATTTAAAATGAAAGGCTCGCCAAGGTGTTCCTGGTCATCCAAATAGCTAGTTATTCTATCAACTTCAATTTGGTTTAAAACAGATTCACCCTTCCAAACACCACTAAATATTGTTACTAATGCTACTTCTACAGCCGCCAAACCAGGCCATTTCATTGAACGAACAGCATGATTAATTGTTCCTCCA
>JAOUKG010000615.1 GCA_029882725.1 Cyclobacteriaceae bacterium | reverse complement strand
ATAGGGCTGCATTAGGAATGATTAAGGGGGCAATGGAAAGGGGTGAAATAAAAAAAGGGGATAAATTAGTCGAAGCAACGTCGGGTAATACCGGTATTGCCCTTGCGATGATTGCCCAAGCTTTGGGTGTACATATGACCCTGATTATGCCAGATAATTCAACTGTGGAACGGGTGAAAACCATGAGAGCCTTCGGTGCTGAAGTACTACTAACTCCGGCAAAAAAAACTATTGAATACAGTAGGGAACTTGCAGAAAAGATGAATAAGGAAGAGGGGTATTTTATGCTGGATCAGTTTTCCAATCCTGATAACTACCATGCTCATTATAATACAACCGGACCTGAAATATGGAAGGATACTGAGGGAGGAATTACACATTTTGTATCGGCTATGGGAACTACAGGTACAATTATGGGGGTTTCCAGATTTTTGAAAGAAGTAAACAACGATATTCAAATTATTGGAACACAACCTACAGAGGGTAGTTCAATACCCGGAATAAGGAGATGGTCGCCTGAATTTCTTCCTAAAATATTTGAAAAAGAAAGAGTGGATAAAGTAATAGATATAAGTGAAGAGGATGCCACTCTATATACGCGTAAATTGGTAAAGGACCACGGTATTTTTGCAGGGATGAGTAGTGGGGGAGCCTTTGCTGCTGCCTGTGAAGTTGCAAAACAAATAGATAAAGGAATAATAGTCTTTATTGTTTGCGACAGAGGTGATAGATATGTGAGTACTGATTTATTTGAATAGAAGAGCTACTATTTGGATATTGAAAAACTAAAGGAAGAGCCTTTTTCATAGATGCTTTCCACTTTTATATCTTCCCCTAGATCTTCTAAAAAGCTTTTTACAAGTTTTAATCCTACTCCGTATCCTCTTTCATTTTGAGTGCCTGGCATAGAAAGATTATCAGAAAAAATATTCGATAGTTTCTCCTTTTTTATACCCTGTCCCGTATCTTTAACTTCAATCCAATATTTTTCCAAAGTGTCTTTAACTGATATTGTAATGACTCCATTGTTTGGGATTGAGTGCTTTACGGCATTGGAAAGAAGATTGCGCAAAATAATATTTATAATTTCCCTGTCGCTGTAGATTTCAATATTTTTAATGATTTCAACCTCAACCTGTAATCCTTTTCTTACGATGAAATCTTTCATTATTTCCAGATTTTCATCTAATACTTCGTTTAGTGAAAAACTTGAAAATTCCATTTGTAACCCATTCATTTGCCTTTTTACCCACATTAAAGTGTTTTCCAAAGAAAATCCAGCAAGATTTAATTGGTTCGAAACTGTGGACATGAATTTTTTGTAATCTTGTTGGGTGAAATTATCCTGAATAGATGAAGAAGCCAGCATTTCAAGGTTTTTAATAGGATTCCTTAGGTCGTGGGAAAGCATGGATATCAATTTCCCCCTGGTTTCACTTAGGTCAAAGGCTTTTTCCTTTTCGCTTTCATTGTTTTCCTTGAAAAGGGAAGTAATGAAATAAAGAACCATAAAAACAAAAATGATATTGGCAAAATAGGGTATAATCTGTTCGTTATTCAGTGTCAACTCTTTTAAATACAGCCATAAAATAAGCTTACTAATTATTATGACCACCAAGCAATATAGAAAGAGCAATTTGCCAAGCCATTTGTGTTTTTTTAAGAAATAAACAGAAGTCAGGGCAAAAACGAACAAAAAGTTTTCTGCCCCTATTTTCCCAAAAAAGTAAACATAAAAGAGAAGTATAACGGGCATTATTAGATTAAATGCCACCAGGCCGTATAAATACTTACCATAATAATTTATGAATAATATTATGACCAAAAAGATAACTGTTAATATATTGAGATAAACAATGTCCTTTAATCCCAAAAAATAGTATACAAAAGACATAAAAACACAAATCAGTATTCCAAAAAAAGATACTTGATTTATTAATTTTATATCACTAACCTCTTCAATTGTTTTATAATTTGTACCAATTGAAAGGACCCATCTATATAAATTCATTAGCCTACTTTGCTGTGAGGAGTACAAAAAAACGCATTTAATAAGTGTTTTTTTTCTCTATTAAATAGTGAATACTACGAATGTAAGGTTATGAGTATTTTCATGACCTTTTCTAGTCAAATTAGTGGCTCTGAGTATAATTCTTGAATTTGTCCTGACGTCTGTATTGACCTTTTTGCATTTTGAAATTGGTTCTGCTTAAAAACTAGTTTACTGTATTTTTGGTTATGGTAAAGCTGAATACAGAGCCTTTATCAACAGTGCTTTCAACCTTAATATCCTCATTAATATTGTTAAGAAAAGACTTTACTAACTTCAACCCTAATCCATAACCACTTTCTTGCATGGTGCCAAAAGTAGATTCATTTTGGGAAAAAATCATATTCAATTTGTCTAATTCAATTCCTTGCCCATTGTCCTTAACAGAAACCCAATGTTTACCTTCACTTAAAGTTTGAAATATTTCTATAATACCTGTTTCAGGATAGGAAAACTTAATAGCATTTGAGAGCAAGTTTCGAACTACTATATTATATACATCTCTGTCTCCATAAACAGAGAAATCTTTTTCAAGATCCAATTTTATTTGAATGGATTTTCTGTCGATACTGTCCTTAATTAATAAAATATTTGTTTGAATTAATTCGGTTAAATTAAACTTGGTTTTATTGACTTTCAAACCATCCATTTGTTGCTTTACCCAAAGGATAGAATTTTCCATCGTTAAACCTGTATATTTCAATTGCTCTGAAAGTAAGCTCATAACCTTTTTATGTTCTTCAGCAGACAAATTGGTTAAAATAGAACCTGAAAGGATATGTTCCAGATTTTTAATGGGATTTTTCATGTCATGA
>JAOUKG010000614.1 GCA_029882725.1 Cyclobacteriaceae bacterium | reverse complement strand
TTTGTATATAATAAGTGGGTTTGATCTGGATATAGATTCACCTTTTGAAAAGCCAGATGCAGCTGCAATAAATAAACGCCCTGATCCTATGCCATATCAATCCAACAGGATAAGATATAAGCACTACGGACGTAATATTGAGCTTTTAATTAAGGAAGCAATTGCTAAAAAGGATCCTGAAGAGAGGGAAGCAGCAGTTATTTATATTGGTAAGTTGATGAAAAGTTTTTATTCTACCTGGAATAAAGAAATGATCGACGATTCATTGATCCTTGAAAATATTAATACAATTTCAAATGGAGAGTTGAACATAGATATTGATAGGGTAAGAGAAGACAATCTTTTTGAAAAGCTTTATAAAAACAAGAAGAAAACGCCAATAAGCAAACCCGGACATCACAGAGCAGGTCCAGGCAGAGGCAAACAAAATCAAAATCAAAGAAGAAGACGCAGTAATTAATGGCAGTTTTTAAAATCCAGGGAGGGGCAAAACTTTCTGGGGAAATCACTCCTCAGGGAGCTAAAAATGAGGCTCTCCAAATTATATGTGCGGTATTGCTTACCGACCAACTTGTTGTAATCAAAAATATTCCCGACATCAGGGATGTAAATAAACTTATTGAGCTACTCTCAGATATGGGAGTAAAGGTAAATCGTATAGACAGACATACTTGTGAATTTCAAGCCGATCAGGTAAATGTTGATTTTTTAAAAACCGAACAATATAAATTAAAAGCAGCTCAATTACGAGGATCCATAATGATACTGGGGCCACTTCTTGCCCGTTTTGGGGAAGCTAGTATTCCTAAACCCGGTGGTGATAAAATTGGAAGAAGAAGACTGGATACTCATTTTCTGGGCTTTCAGAAATTGGGTGCACGGTTTGATTTTGATCAAAACGATAGCTTTTACAGGATTGATGCACATCATTTGAAAGGGACATACATTTTGCTTGATGAAGCATCGGTTACTGGAACAGCCAATATTGTTATGACTGCCGTGTTGGCCGAAGGGAAAACAACTCTTTACAACGCAGCTTGTGAGCCTTACATACAGCAGTTATGTAGTATGCTTAATAGAATGGGGGCCGACATTTCCGGTATAGGTTCCAATATGATTCATATTAATGGGGTTGAAAAATTGGGAGGTACAGAACATACCATGCTTCCGGATATGATTGAAATAGGAAGTTTTATTGGGTTGGCAGCAATGACTCAATCTTCAATAACAATAAAAAATGCCCGCGTTGATATGTTGGGTTTAATTCCGGATGTTTTCATGAAAATGGGAATAAAACTTGAGATAAAAGGTGATGATATATATGTGCCGGCTCAGGAAAGTTATGAAATTGAATCTTTTATAGATGGATCAATAATGACTATTTCGGATGCTCCCTGGCCCGGGTTTACTCCTGATTTACTTAGTATAATACTTGTGGTGGCAACCCAAGCCAAAGGAACTGTACTTATTCATCAAAAAATGTTTGAATCCAGACTGTTTTTTGTGGATAAACTCATAGATATGGGGGCTCAGATCATTCTTTGTGATCCACATAGAGCCAATGTAATCGGGTTGGACCGGAAGATGCTTTTACGAGGAATCAATATGTCAAGTCCTGATATTCGTGCTGGTGTTGCTTTACTCATTGCTGCTCTTTCTGCACAAGGTGAAAGTGTTATTTCAAATGTGGAACAAATTGATAGGGGATATCAGAATATCGACCAACGATTAAATGGTCTGGGTGCTCATATTGAGAGACTGGATTAGCATGTTGGTATATTTATTCTTACCATAAATACCAAACATAATTTTGTTTTCGGGAAGCAAATATTCCGCCCCTAATGGGACGGGATGGGGATATCCATTGTTTCTACAAACGTATAATCCCTACGGGATAAAATTCACTTTTATGATACTGAAGACAAACCCTATTGCATTTACCGGGGTCAAATTATTTATGTAAAATAAATGAGAGTGATTGGAAAAAATGTATTACAATACTATAATTTCCGAATTCCTCCATTTTTTGTAGAGTCCCGATGAAATGATTGTAGAAAACGTTTATATTGGTTACTCGTTCCGTAGGGCCGAAATGTTTATAGAAAACTATCGTATTAGTGAACCGTCCCGTAGGGAAGGAATGTTTTGTCCACAACAACGTTCCCAAATAAATAGGAGTTAAATACTAATACCCTTTTCTTCAAAAGTAATATCGCTTTCTTTTCTGGAGTGAATTTTCACATTGATAAGAATCTCATCGGCGTGCTGTAAAGTGATTTCGTGGATTTCTTGAACTAGTGCTAGTATTTCGTTAAAGGGACCTTCTATTGTGGTTTCCATGGGAGAAACGATATACCTAAACCCACTTTTCTGAATTAAATTTATGGCTTTGTCAACAATTGGGTACACCTGATTAGCTTGCGTAAGAGGAACTACCTGAATAGATAAATGGATGTTTTTCGATTGATTAGTCATTGTATTCTGTCATGGTTCTGCTTATTCCTTGGGTGCCAAAAGAAACGATCATATTTTTTGCTTTTTCAATGTAGGAAGGGAGTTCTTCCTGTTGCTTTGGTGTGAAATTGCTCAATACATAATCGGCTTGACGCCCTTTCGGGAAATCATCACCTACACCGAAACGTAACCTTGCATAATCCTGGCCTTCAAGCTCAGCTTCTATGTTTTTTAAACCATTATGACCCGCAGCAGACCCTTTTGGCCTCATCCTAAGGCTGCCAAATGGTAAGGCAATTTCATCAACAACTACAAGTAATTTTTCTTTGGGAATGGATAACTCATTGAGCCAATACTTAACGGCCTTACCACTAAGGTTCATGTAAGTTGTGGGCTTTATAAGGTGAAAAGTGC
>JAOUKG010000613.1 GCA_029882725.1 Cyclobacteriaceae bacterium | reverse complement strand
ACGTAATGTTCTTGTTCAAAATATTCGATAAACTTTACATTTGATTTTAGTAATCTATCCTGAAAGGTCCTCGATGCTTCTAATAACTCTTTTGCATATCCATTAAGTTCACTTTCCGGATTATTTTTTATGAATTGGTCAAGTTCATACTGGTATTGAGTGATATTTTCAGTTTTACCAATAATCAGAAGATTTAAAATTTTAAACCGATCAGAAATTTTTATTTGTTCGAAATTAGTCAGAGCATGAGATATTATTTTACGGCTATTTATAAAATCATCATTTATAAAAAAGGTGTAAGCGCTATCATACAATAGTTTTAATTTTTCAGCAGTTTGAGAGCTTTCCTTTGTGTAATTTGGGTTTATAATAAGTCGGCTGAAGGTAGAGTTTGGGAATTCACTTAAGAGTATGTTTTTGTAGTTTTCAGCTTTCGTTTCTTCTTCTATTTGCCCATAAATTAGGTAAAGTAGATACATAGCTTCTGTATTATAGATGCTTTCCGGATATTTTTCTAATAGAATTTCAAAGTGTTTCGCAGCATTTTCACTTTCCTTAAGATCAAAATGATAAATTTTCCCCAAGTTGTAATAAGCTTCTTCAATTTTGTCATGAGCCAACTGCCTATCTTCCTCACTATGGGGAATTGTCATGTACAAGTTGTTAATTTCTTCATTTCCAAAGGAAGCTGTTGTTGTAGGCATGGTGCCCTGTTGGTTGGATGTTATATTATTTTCGACATTGGTATCGAGAGTGGAATTAGTTTGATCTTTAAATGACCTTCTCCAATTATCTTCAAGTTTAATATCTCCCCATATTCTTTGAAATTCATTTTGCCCCATGGCTACAGCTGTCTGGCTTCCAAAATACCAGTTGGATGTATTGCTCTGATTTCCGGTATCAAAAACATTTGAAGCAACCGTTTTGGAATTTTTTAGTCGTTCTTTCTCCTCCTCTTCTTCTTTTTCGCGCTTTTCTTCCAGGTGTGCTTTTAAATAGCTTATCACTGTCGCAGAATCCATATTTGATAATTCCAACAAACTATCCTGTAATTGGATTGTATTAATTTGAGTTACAAAATTACTTAAAACCCTGTGAATCTCACTTATTTCAGAATACCCTTTATAATCATTTGGTAGGTTTGTTAAGGAACTGTCATAATAAGCCTGGGCATATTGATAATTGCCTAACGTATCATAATAAATTTCACCCATTTTTAAATAGGAAAGACCTTTCTGTTTGCGATTACTCCCCGATCTAACCGATGAATTATAGTATGAGAGGGCTTCATTTATGTTGTTTTGCCGCATTTCAAATTCGGCCATTTCATAATATATTTTATCTTTAAATTCTTTATTTTTCTTATCGGTAAGCATTTTGTTAAATTCCTTTCTTATTTCCCTTACCGTAGAATTTTTTGATAATTGAACCACCTGTGCCATATTTAGTCTGGAATAAAAATCCAGTTCATATTCAGGGTTGGAAGCCAAACACTTTCTATAATAATTATAAGCTTCAGCATCGAAGCCGAGTGCTTGATAGTTTTGAGCAATAATAAAATACATTCGATCTTTACCGTCATTTAGGCTAAGATCAGGAGCTGCATTTACTAAATTGGTGAGCATATTATCCAGATCACCACGAACCTGATAATAGTATGCTCTATATATGTGTAGAAGTTTTGTGTTATGTTGGTTGAGTTTTTCTTTTTTTAAATAATCACTTACAGCTACAGCATTATTGTATTCACCATAATCAGTGAACGTTCTAAGTAAATAAATAAGTGCAAGATGCCTGGTGTTGTCATTTTCACTTTTTGTGTTAATAAATTTGAAAGTTTGAATTGCATTGACAAAGTCCAAACTGTAATATCTGGCCAACCCTATTAGTAAATAACTATCATCCACCCACTTACTATTCGGGTGTCTTTGAATAGCCAGTGAAGCCATTTTAATTGCTTCGTCTATTTCTGTTTGATAGGAATGGGCAAGAGTAGTATCTATTTCGGGGAAAATGGACAAAATTTCATCATAATCGTTAACAATACTGCTATTAATTGTTCTTTCTATTGATTTTATATTTTCCAATGCATAAAAATAGGCGTTATAATGAGAGGTGGTATTATGAAAAGCTTTAGAAACAGTAGTCGTTTTTTGAGGCGAACACCCCCAATAGAGCAGTGCAACACTAGAAAAGAGTAAAAGATATAGAATTTTGTTTAACAAGAAAATTGGAGTTTTAAATGTTTTAAACGCAAATTTTAGAATAAATAATATATTAATCGTCTAATATCTCTATTTTTGTTGCCTAATTCAATAATTTATAGGTTGAGATTCAGAAAAACATTATCTAGTTGGTTAAATACCCGTTATTTGTTGATAATCCGCAATGAAGAAAATTTTGCGGAAAAGACAAGCTATAATTTTACCTACGCTAAGGTAGTCTTATTTGTTGTTTTATTTGTGATCTTAATTTTTGTTGGTAGTTTTTTTATTGTGGAAACTTTATTGGCTCAATGGTTTGATCCCCGGCACGCACAAATGGAGGCTAAAAGACAACTTTTAGAATTGTATTCTCAAGTAGATAGCCTCGAACAGAGTGTAATGGCAAAACAGGTTTACATTAATAGAATTCAGTATATATTGAGTGGGGATACAACTCAAGATTTTAGTGATTTTGATAAAGATGTTTCGGTTCAAACCACTATTACTGACAAATCAATAGATCCAAATGACATAGTTCCTATCGATAGTCAATTTAGAAAGGAGTTTGAAGATATGGTGATTTCACCTAATAATAGTTCAGTTGTTACAGAACTTCCCTTTTTATTTACTCCGTTGGATGGATATATTTCCCAGTCATACAATATT
>JAOUKG010000612.1 GCA_029882725.1 Cyclobacteriaceae bacterium | reverse complement strand
GGTCTTTATACTAACCGCCCGGAAAAAAACTACATAAAGATTACACAAACCACTTCGTTTTATGCAAATACACCCCCACCTGCTATACAAAATGCAACCGTAACTATAACTTCTACAGACGGTATAGTTGAAAATTTCCTGCCCTATATGGGTACAAATACTGACTCCCTTGCCTTTTACTTGCCTCAAACACCCACTGCAGGTCGAATTGGTGAGGGGTACACACTTAATGTTGAGGTAGGGGGACAAATTTATACAGCTTCAGACTCCCTTTACTATGTGCAACCTATTGATTCACTTAAATCGGCAATAGATCCTTTGGCACAGAAATATCCGGAAGAACCAGGTCAATTTTATCAGGTTTTGGTGTTCACAAAAGAACCTAAAACAACAAAAGATTACTATCTATTCCGTTTTTATAGAAACTGGGTACAAGAACGCTCCTTTGAGAATGACATTTACGTAGCAGACGATTTTCTCCTTGCAGAAAATATTAATGGGATTCCCTCTCCTGTTTATTATGCTCAGAATGATAGTTCTGTGGTTGAGATGTACCGGATAAGCAGAAAGGCTTTCGTATATTATGTTGACCTTCAGGCTGTTTTGGGAAATGATGGAGGTATGTTTAGTCCGCCACCCGCAAATCCCAGAAATAATATCTCGAACAATGCATTGGGCAACTTTACTGTAGCAGCTATTGAATCCGACACATTAATTGTGCAATAATTTTTGTAAATTAATGCAACCATTAGCGAAAGTTAATGTCTATAAAATTGTGCAGGCAAATATTGTGGAAGCCACATCGAAAAACATTCATGGAGACCTGATTGACAAATGTCTTCATGGAGACCGTAAGAGTTATGAAAAAATTTACAAGCTTTACTCAAAAGCTATGTACAATGTTTCGTATCGGATTCTGCATGATGAGGCCGAGGCTGAAGACATCCTTCAGGAGTCTTTTGTAAGTGCCTTCAAAAACCTACATAATTTCAAGCAGGAAGCAACTTTTGGCTCTTGGCTGAAGAGGATTGTGGTTAATAATTCAATCAATGCTTTGAGAAAAAGGAAGCTGGAGTTTGAGGACGTAGATGAAAATATAAAATTACCTGAGGACGAAAAGTTCGATTTAGATGAACATATGATGCAGGTAAATATTGTTAAAAGCGCAATAAAAGATCTTCCTGATGGATATAGGTTGGTTTTTTCACTGTATATGCTCGAGGGATATGACCATATTGAGATTTCAAATATATTAGGAATTAGCGAATCCACATCGAAATCCCAGTTCAACAGGTCCAAGAAGAAGTTAAAGGAATTAATAAAAAAGAGATATGAAAAAGGATAAGTTAGAAACCTGGTTCGACAATAACAGAGAGGAGTTCGAAGACAAATCCCCTTCAAAAAATTTGTGGAGAAATATCCAATTTAAAATGGGCTGGAACAACCGAAATAACTCTGAGCTGTCCAACTTTATGTGGAAGGCTGCTGCTATATTGTTTTTCGGGATTTCTTGTTACCTCTATGGGGCGCACCAATACGAGCCCATATCTCAAAGTCAAAAGGAAGAATTCAAAAATGTAGAAGCCTATTACCTAAACGAGATCAAAAACAAGACCAATCTTATAATAAAATTATCGGGTACAGAAGCCCTTCCAAATCCTGCTACTGATCTGGATCTTCGCAGAATGGATGCCATGTATCAGGTACTGAAAGATGAATATCAGCAAAACCCTTCACAAAAAATACGGGAAGCAATGATGTTAAACCTCCTGATACGTACCGATATATTAAATGATGAAATAATCCAGGTAGAAAATCCAACTACCCAATCTATGTAAATTAAATTTGTTGGATGATTGGAATACCATTAACCTTCCCTCTGTTTTCTCGTCCCGTAGGGATGAGTTGTTTGTAGAACATCAAAGTATTAGTTCCCTGCCCAGTTAGAGATAGATTTTTTCTAGAGGATCCATACACATATTTTAGGGAGCTTTTTCTTTTTTAGCAGACTCAATCTAAATTATTAACAGAGGGCATACGTCCGGTTCAATACAATATTATTTCTGTTCTTTTTAGGTTAGAAGTTAACCAAATATCAGAAAGATACGATATCAGAAACGCAAGGAAACATAACGCGAAACGTTGTAATCGTAATGGAGGATATTATAAATGTAGGAGAAGCGATAAATGTAGAGACGCTATGAATCGCGTCTCTACTGTGTTACCATATCGGTAAGACGGCCATTTTCACACTTCAGGGTTCTGAAGTCGAATTTTTCCATCAATTGGAAATCATGGGTGGCCATTAAAATAGCAGTACCGCTGTTGTTGATTTCCTGAAATAAATTAAAAATATCCATAGATACTTCAGGGTCAAGGTTTCCAGTGGGCTCGTCGGCCACCAGCAATTGAGGTTCATTTAAAAGAGCGCGGGCAATTACAACACGTTGCTGCTCTCCGCCGGATAATTGATGTGGAAATTTCGTTTGAAAGCTTCCCAATCCCACTTGCATCAATACCTCGTTTACCCTGTTGGACATTTTTGTTTTATCCTTCCAGCCTGTTGCTTTGAGAACAAAAAATAAGTTTTCCGCTACACTTCTATCAGAAAAAAGTTGGAAATCCTGAAAAATGATTCCCAACTTTCTTCTGAGCAAGGGTATTTCCCTCGGTTTTATGTTTTTGATATCATAACCTGCAACACGCATTTCACCTTCCTTTAAAGGTAAATCGGCATAAATAGTTTTTAATAAAGAGCTTTTTCCCCCACCAGTACGACCGATAAGAAAAACAAACTCCCCTTTCTCCATAGAAAAATCCACCCCGGTTAAAATAGGCTTATCTTCCTGAATAATAGTGGCTTTACTTACTGAA
>JAOUKG010000611.1 GCA_029882725.1 Cyclobacteriaceae bacterium | reverse complement strand
GAATAATAAGAGTAACAATGGCCAGGTCGGCCAAAGGACACTCCTGTATATCCATGATGCGTATTTCAAGTGATCCTCTGTCAAAACGGGCAATGGCCCCCCTTGAATTTACCCAAACAGGTTTTAATTGATTATTGGCATTATAAGGTTCAATATTTGCTTTGATAGGCTCGTATATCAGTTTGTGATATTGTCGTTTTGAATTTACTCTTTCCGGAATAATCTTTCCCGTAATACTGGGTATCCTTTTTTGATTTTCGCCATAATAAACCATTCGCTTATCATGAAATCCTGTAAAATTACCGTCCAGGATAGGTGAACTTGCTGCTATTCCCGGAATTATAGGTAGTATCAATCTCACGGCCATGTGTAATGCTGCAAACTCCTCATCGTCGTAAAAGGGCAGATTTATATGTGTGCTTTGCAAATTTGACCACCCATGCCCTTTGCAATTGAAAATTTGATTATAAGTTTCATAGACTTCCGAATTACCATGTGGCCATAAAAAGGTGTCATTTTCCGGGTTCATCCAAGGGTGGGCTGCCGTAGGCATTAATTTGGCGTTGAACCTATCCAACAACTGATTTATTTCCTTGATGTTGGCTGCAAAATCTGCATTTAACTGCCATAAATTCTTGGTAGGTACTGTGCATTTTAACTCTATAACATGCAAAACCAACTCATTAGACCAGGATATAGAGCCATTTTCAATTTCATCCACATATTCACCGGCCTTCAATTTTAGAAGTTCATCGGCAATGGGTTTTACATCCAATGTATCTTTGTCAACTATCATATATTCAAGCTCTATTCCATATCCTTGAAATAGATGCATTCTAGAAATCTTTTCCATGTATGTTACTCAAATTTTACTCGCTTAAAACCAATTTCAGTAAGTGTTTCATAATTCCTTCGTACAATTTGTTTTTCTCTATTCTATCTTCAACCCCCGAGTCAATGCTGGGATTATCATTAATTTCTATTACATAGAATTTTTTGTTGAATTCTTTAATATCAACGCCATAAAGTCCATTTCCTATCAGTTTTGAAGCCTTTAAAGCCAAAGAAAGTAATTTTTTAGGGGCTTGATCGTTGGAAATAGTTTCACTTTTTCCAAAACGATTGTATTTACCTGATTTCCAATCTACAATTTGCCAATGGTTTCTCGCCATAAAATATTTGCACACATAAATTACTTTCCCATCCAATACACCAACACGCCAATCAAAGTCGGTGGGCATAAACTCCTGGGCAATAACCATATCTGTAGTTTCAAAAAAATCGGTCAGGCAGAGTTTAAATTCTTCGTGATTACTTACTTTTTTTACCCCTTGTGAAAAAGCACCGTCAGGTTGTTTCAATACATAAGGATATTTAAACCCTTCAATGTCTTTTATAGGGTCATTTTTTAGAACAATGGCCGACATCGGTATGGGCACATTGTTAGCTTCAAGTAATTCTTTTATGTAAACCTTGTTTGTGCATTTAAGAATAGAGTTAGGGTCGTCTATTACGGCAATCCCCTCATATTCTGCCTTGCGGGCAAAAC
This sequence comes from Cyclobacteriaceae bacterium, assembly GCA_029882725.1. Taxonomy (GTDB): domain Bacteria; phylum Bacteroidota; class Bacteroidia; order Cytophagales; family Cyclobacteriaceae; genus JAHEMU01. The sequence continues at coordinate 1,327 of JAOUKG010000611.1, read as the reverse complement.
GAAATGTATGGTGGTTTACGTTGGTGCTTTCCCGTATGAAAATAGCATCATAATGTGTAATTTTACCGTAATCAGCTTTTGTAATGAATTCTGCATTGAAGCCCGTTTTTTCAGCAGCTTTAACAAATTTTTGCAGAGCAGCAGGATCTGAAGGTGGGGTTTTATCATCAGGGTTGATAAGTATTCCCAGATCAAATTTCTTTCGCTTATAACTTTTACGAACAATGTTCTTCCCCAATAAAAATAATTGAAGGGCTTTATCCAGTTCTACTCTTTCTTCAGCGTTAAGCTCTTTGAAATTAAGCGGTTTTAATAATTGAAGTTGCCATTTATCCTTTTTTTGAAAAGATACTCTTTGTATAGGCATCTGAAAAAGATTAAACATGAGCTGACCTATCTTCGACAAAGAGGTTTCGCGGGTTACTCCAAAATAGATATTGAATTCACATTTTTCTCCAATGTTGGCTTTTTCAAGGATTTCCTGAATCAAATTATCAAAATCCTGTGCATCTTCGCGCGCAAGTTTAGGAAGTTTAAAGTCCATCATGGTAGAAGTTACCGGCAGTACCCTGTGACCACGGGCTTCCGCCAACAGTGAAATGTAGTAACCGGCACTTTGGTATTGGTAACTTTTACATAGATTTATTACTCTTATATTGCGTTCCTGGGAATAAACTTCCGATCCAATATAATCTTTGGGAGAAATAACCCGAACACCTTCCATTTCTAACTTTATATCTTTTAGGTTTTCGGTAACAATTAACCTTTGCATAACTAACGGGGATAAATAATTAAGAGATTTGCATCATAAGTAACTATGCCCAGCAGTATGGCGTTTACCACACGCTGAATATCTACTTTATAATATTGATTGGTTTTATTGATAGGGTTGGGGTTTAAAGGATCCGCTATCAATAGTTTGTTTTCCTTCTCATCAAGACCAGAAATAACCACAAAGTGCCCCACAGGAACTCCTTTTATGTCGTCATAGGTATTGGTTTCTGATATTTCCCTGGGACTATTGTACAAATAAGTTGCGCTGAGTCCGGTAAGAATAGGGCGACCTTTCATTAAAATTTCTTTTAACAAACTTGGCTGAAGTTCATCTAAATAAATATTACCTCCGGCCGTAAGAAACTCCAGATAGGCATTGGTAGCTTGTTTTAGTTTATTTGAATTTTTATGTTGTGCCTGCAATTTCAATTTGGCAATCAAATCTGTTTTGGTTTGGAACCAGGAAGGATCAAAAACCAACAGATTGTAGGTGTAAATATCCACCGCATACCCGTGTTTGAGTGCATGGTTTCCCAACATTACCGCCAGAGTA
>JAOUKG010000610.1 GCA_029882725.1 Cyclobacteriaceae bacterium | reverse complement strand
CGGTATTTTCCAACTCCTCATGAGGAATGACAGCATTGACCATACCCATGTCAAAAGCTTCTTGCGCAGAGTAATTCCGCCCTAAAAAGAAAATCTCCCTCGCTCGTTTTTGCCCTACCATTTTTGCCAGATAAGCCGACCCATATCCACCGTCAAAACTGGTTACATCGGCATCGGTTTGCTTGAAGATGGCGTGCTCTTTACTAGCCAGTGTGAGATCACAAACTACATGAAGGCTGTGCCCGCCTCCAACTGCCCATCCGGGAACTACTGCTATAACTACCTTAGGCATAAAACGAATGAGTCTCTGGACCTCTAAAATATTCAGACGTGGCATTCCATCATCATCCACATATCCCTGGTGTCCACGAGTACGCTGATCTCCGCCACTGCAAAAGGAATATACTCCATCTTTGGGCGATGGCCCTTCGGCTGAAAACAATACAACACCAATGGAAGTATCTTCTCTTGCGTCTAAAAAGGCCTGATATAATTCACCCACAGTTTTGGGCCTGAAGGCATTTCTTACTTCCGGGCGATTAAATGCAATTCTTGCTACACCTCCTGCTTTTTTATAGGTAATGTCTTCAAATTCTTTTACAGTTGTCCAATTGATTTCACTCATAACTTTTTATTTGTTGTAAAATTAAAAGAAAGCCTGTAAAAAAGTGCCAATTATATAAATTCTCTTCTCTATTTAATTGAAGTTTACTTAACTTTTAAAAAAAATACTATGAAGTTTATCTATACCTTCTTTATTGCCCTGTTGAGTTTGAATGGATTTGGGCAGGGGGATTTCACTCTTTCTCAAATTAAATCCTACCCTTTTCCCAACGAACTTACTGTAGCTTCCAAAGCCCAAAAAATAGCGGTGGCCATCAATGAAAATGGTAAAAGGAATATTTATGTTGCTCAGGCACCCGATTATGTACTTACTAAGCTCACACATTTTGACACGGATGATGGTCAGGAGTTGTCATCGGTATTGCTTAGTTCAAACGGTGATTACGTAGTATTTATAAGAGGTGGAGACTTTGGCTCCAATTGGGACGATGAGCTTCCTGTTAATCCTAATTCCGACATTGAACCTACAAAAGTGCAAATATGGAGTGTGCCTTTTACAGGTGGGGAACCTGTAAGTTTAGGAGAGGGGCAGAACCCGGTTATTTCCCCGGATAGTAAATATGTGCTTTTTCAAAAAGACGGGCAACTTTGGGAAATACCTGTTAACGGGGCAGATAAGGCGGTGAAACTGTTTCACTCCAAGGGTAATAATGGGGCTGGGGTCTATTCCCCGAAAGGGAATAAAATAGCTTTTCGCTCCAACAGAAGGGATCATTCTTTTATTGGTATTTTTGAAAAAGAAAAGCAAATAGAATGGGTCTCTCCCTCCTTCGATCACGATTCCAATCCTGTTTGGTCTCCCGATGGATCTTCCCTTGCCTTCATAAAATCCAGTGGAAGTGGTGGTGCTCCTGATTCCATACTTCAGGATTACCCCAACCCATGGAAAGTGATGCATTATGAAATTGCTTCTCAAAAACTTCAGGTGTTGTACACTTCACCGAATACAACAAAAGGGAATCGGCCCTCTACGCATGGTGGTTTCAATCTTAATTATGGAAAAGCCTTTGTTACATTCCTTTCTTATGAGGATGGATGGCCACACTTATATTCTGTTTCAGAGAAAGGGGGAGCGGCAAAACTTCTCACTCCAGGAAATTTTATGGCCGAATATGTGAGTATGAGTCCCGATGGTGAATACTTATTTTTCAGTGGAAACACAGGAAGTGACCCCCATGATATTGACAGGCGTCATTTGGTGATGGTATCTGTTTCAAAAGGAGAAATGAAGGTATTGACACCTGGCGATGGAAACGAATGGGCTCCTCATGCTTTTTCTGACGGCTCTGGTTTAGTATATATAAGTGCAGGGGCAAAACGACCTCCACTTCCTGCGGTGTATGATTTTAAAAGTGGTAAATCAAGGTTGTTGGGTGAGAATCTGATTCCTGCTGATTTTCCTGAAAAAAAATTAGTCACGCCTGAGCAAATCACATTTAAAGCACCCGACGGCACGGTTATTCACGCTACTATGTTTAAAGGAGAAATAAAGAAGAAAAGTGAAAAACCTGCGATAATTTACATTCATGGAGGTCCTCCGAGACAAATGTTGCTGGGGTGGCATTATTCTTCCTACTATTCCAATGCCTATGCTATGAATCAATACCTGGCATCGCAGGGTTTTGTAGTGATTGCCGTGAATTATAGATTGGGGATCGGCTATGGTTATGAATTCCATAGACCTACAGATGGGGGAACAAGAGGAGCTTCTGAATATCAGGACATTAAAGCGGCCGGCGAGTGGTTGGCAGCGCAGCCGTATGTAGACTCAAAACGGATTGGAGTATATGGAGGTTCTTATGGCGGGTACCTCACGGCTATGGCTCTGGCACGTGATTCTGAGTTATTTGCTACAGGGGTTGATATCCACGGAGTACATGATCGCACTATCAATAGGATGGATTATGTTCTTCGTCCAAACCAATATGAAAGAGCACCCGATGCTGAAAAAGCAGCCGAAGTGGCATGGTTATCCTCTCCGGTGGCCTATATGGACACCTGGAAATCGCCTGTTTTGATAATACATGGCGATGACGACCGAAATGTACCGTTTAGTCAAAGTACAGATTTGGTACAACGACTTAGAAAACAAAGAGTGGAAATAGAAACCTTGGTGATTGTAGGTGATACTCATCACTTTTTAACCCATAAAAATCAGATGAAAGTAAATGAAGCCATTGCCGAATATTTAATAAGGAAATTGGTGGGGCGGTAATTTTATAATTATAAATTGTCTGTTTGAAACCTCCTAACTACAACCCGA
>JAOUKG010000025.1 GCA_029882725.1 Cyclobacteriaceae bacterium | reverse complement strand
GTTTAAGATTAAAGGTCATGTTGAAACCCCATGTTTGGATAAGTGGACAAGGGTGGCCTGGCGAATATGATTTGAAAACAGAAGCCGAATGGAAAACCTGGGAGGCAGATTATGAAAAGTATATTTTGGCTTACGCTAAATTAGCAAATGATCATTCTGTAGATCTGTTTTGTATTGGTACCGAATTCAGAATTGCTGCTGTTAAAAGAAAGAAATTTTGGAAAATGCTTTCGGGGAAAGTAAGGAAATTATTTAATGGCAGAATTACTTATGCCGCAAATTGGGACAACTATCAAAATGTTGAATTTTGGGATGATGTGGATTTTATTGGAGTTGATGCCTATTTTCCGTTATCAGATTCCAGAACCCCTATGGTTGATGAATTAGTGAGTTCCTGGGCATCTGTTAAAAAGGATTTGCAAACGGCTTCATCCAGGTTTAAAAAGCAGATATTGTTGACTGAGTATGGTTATGAAAGCAGGGATTATACTGCCAAAGGCCATTGGAATATAGATATTGATACCTTGCAAGTAAATGTTGAAGGTCAAAAGAATGCCTATGAAGCTCTTTATAGCAGTTTGTGGAAAGAAGAGTGGGTAGCAGGAGGCTTTTTGTGGAAATGGTTTCCCTCTATGCCGCAACTACCTGAACGCGAAACGAAGAGATACACACCACAACATAAGCCTGTTTTGGAAACAATAAGAATATGGTATGGAGATCATTAACTTAATAGCTTCTTTTATTAAGTAAGAAAAAGTATTAGTAATCTTATTGCATAAACTGGAATAAAGTCAATTTCAAAATGTAAAATAAAACCTGACCAATTTTAAATAGTCAGGTTTTATTCTACAATTATCAATTATCAATTATCAATTATTTAGAGTAATCTGTTTGCATTGCCGCTTCCAATAAGGTTTCAGTTGTTTTTGAATCTTTATTGTAATGTGTAACGGCTTCATCTACAAAGTTGAACAAGTGGTCTTTGTCCAGGTAATCAATCAGGCCACTTTTGTGAATAATATCCCGTACAGGACCATTAGCACCTGCAAAGACTACTTCTATACCTGAATTATTGTAGTCTTTAATAAAGTCTTTTAGCATATGAATAGCACTACTATCCAATTCACTAACAGCTTCAGCACTGAAAATAAGGTACTTTATATTTTTTCTTTGTGAAAGTTCCAGGTCAATTCTTTCCCTGATATTAGTAGAATTGGCAAAGAAAACCGGAGCATCTACTCTAACGATTAAGAAATTGTTTAATTCGTGAGCATTTTTAAACCTATTGATATTTCTATATAGGTTAGTGTTTTCTATTTTTCCCAACACTGCCATATGTGGATAGGCCGATCTGTAAATTACCATAACAAGTGATAACAAAACACCAATTAGAATACCCGCTTCCACACCGAAAAATAAGGTTAATACAAAAGTAGTTATCAACAAGATGAAATCTCTTTTGTCTGATTTCCACAATTGAACGGCTTCTTTCACATCTATCAAACCAAAAACGGCTACCATGATTACTGCTGCAAGAATTGCCGTAGGTAAATAGAAGAATAAGGGTGTTAAAAACATTAAAGTGAGAAGGATCAACACAGCACTAATAATGGAAGCCAAACCTGTTTGTGCCCCGGCTTGATCGTTAACTGCAGTTCTTGAAAATCCTCCTGTTGTGGGGAAGGTTTGGAAAAATGACCCAATAATATTTGCCGCCCCCAAAGCTGTAAGCTCTTTGTTGGAATCCAATTTGTAATTTTTCTTTTTTGCCTGAATTGCCTTGGCAACAGCAATAGATTCCATATATCCGATAAGAGCTATGGGCAATGCAATTCCCATCAATTGATTTATAATTGAAAAATCAATTCCTGGCAAAACAAACTGGGGTAATCCTGCGGGTATATCTTTTAAGATTTTAATTCCGATTTCATTTAGACCAAAAAATTGAGTCACCATGATGGTTAAAGCCACGACCACTATAGGGCCGGGGATTTTCTTAAAATATTTTCTAATTACTATTAAAGCAGTAATGGATAAAGAGCCCAATAGGAATGTGGGCAAATTTATATTAGGAAGTGATTTAAATACCTCATACAATGTTTCATGGATGAAAGAAGTACGTGGAAGACTTACACCCAAGAGGTGCTTCATTTGACTTAATCCAATAATTATTGCCGCTGCAGAAGTGAAGCCGCTAATTACAGGATGGCTTAAAAAGTTTACAAGAAACCCTAACCTGAAAATCCCCATACTAAATTGGAGAATTCCCACAATAAGCGCCAGAGATATTGCTATAGCCAAATATTCGGCAGGGTCGGTAGTGATTTGTGATATACCGGAAGCTATTAAAAGGGAAACCATTGCAACGGGACCAACGGCCAATTGCCTGGAAGTACCCATGACAGCATATATAATCAATGGAATTGTAGAGGCATAAAGACCATAAATAGGAGGGAGGCCTGCCAACATGGAGTAAGCCATACCTTGTGGTATGAGCATAATGCCCACCGTAATCCCTGCGTTCAGATCACCCTTAAACAATCCCTTATTATAACTCTTAGCCCACTCAAAAACAGGAAAAAAATTCTTCAACATACCTTAATCTTTTTTTTTGCAAAGGTAGTCAGAGTGCCCTTTCCTTTAAAGTGACTAACGTTACACTGTTAATTTTTAGCCGGTGTAATCATGATATGGGCGGCGAATGTACCTGCATTCATGAGCCATGGAGCTCCGGGACCAGCAGGAACTTCAGGTAAACCTGTAGATTCAGCAGTTGCATAAGGCAAATAAAAGACCCATCGCTTAAATTCATTGACAATGGTTCCTGATTGGCTGTCGAATGAATCTCCGGTTACTATGTGAAGTGTTGCCTTATCAGGAATTGAAAATTTACCTTCTTTGGCTTCTTTTTCCCTTATAGTGAATATCTCTTTGAATTCTTTGCCTTCCAATCTCAACTCACGACCACGCGCCATAAACGGGTCCAGGTCCTTGTGATAACAAGCCACACTAAATCCATTTCTTGAAGGATCGTCAGCGAGGCAAATCAACTCATTGGTTCCTTTTCTCAAAACAACCGTTTTACCACTTTCGTCAAAACCCAGAACGGTTGCCCCTTCACGTTTGTCTTCAGGCGCAGCCAATAAAGCGGAATTAATGGCATCATCCTTAGACTGTTGCCCGTAAGATGTAATGGAAGCCAGTGTTAAAAATAAGATCTGGAAAAAGAGAATGGACATTTTCATGATTTGAATTTTTAGTTGATAACACAAATATAAATTTTATAATGGAAATTCCATGAAAATGGTGTCGGGATAGGTATCGAGACGTAGCCTGCTACGTGAGAGGTAGCAGGCTACCAGGCCGGGCTACCAGGCTACGTGAGACGTAGCAGGCTACGTCTCTACTTTTGTTCCCGCAATTCTACATTACATGTAATTTCTACTTCATCGGAAACAACCAGGCCTCCAGATTCAATTGTACTATTGTATTGTAATCCGTATTCTTTTCTGTTTATCATACCAGAAACCTTAAATCCGGCTACTTTCCCTCTACCTGTGTTAATTGACCCGTTGTATTTTACATCAAATTTAACATCTTTGGTTACATCCCGCATAGTAAATTTCCCAACCAAATAATACTTTGAACCTTCTTTCACTATGGTTCCATTAAATTTCACTTCAGGAAATTTTTCGGCATTAAAAAAATCGTCAGAGCGTAAATGATTATCCCTTCGTTCATTGTCTGTAAAAACTGAGGCTGCCTGCGCAATAAACTCTACTTTGGCACCATTAAAATCTTCGCTTTCGCTAACTACCGAACCTGTGAAATCGTTAAAACTGCCTTCCACCTCAGATACCACCATATGAGTTATGGTAAATTTTATATTGGAATGAGACTTATCCAATTTCCAATTAGTCTGTGAAAAACCTGTTTTTCCCAAAACCAATAAGACCGCAATTATGATGTATTTTTTCATGTTTTTTTGGTTTAATATGTTGTATTTAATAATGTGATTATTCTTTTTATTGCTTTTTCCCTGGCAGTCTTGTTTCTCGCTTCCGGGTTTTCATCTTCCCCGGACCGTATAAATCCGTGCCCTGCATCTGGATATATTTCATACTCAAAAACCTTTCCATGTTTTTTCATAATTTTCTCCGTTTCCGGAAGTGTGGCATTTACTCTATTGTCATTACCTCCATAAAAACCATAAACAGGAATAGTGATCTTCTTTAATTCTTCTTCTGAAGCAGGTGCCGTTCCGTAGCATACCATGGCAAATTCTAGTTCATTGGTGTTTGTTGCAAGTCTAAAACTTTGACTTCCTCCCCAGCAAAATCCCAGTGACACTACCTTGCCATTGGCGGCGGGTATTGATTTAGAATAACCAATAACCTTTTCCAATTGTTCTGTAATAGTATCGGGGTTCAATTGATAGAGTGCATTTCTTGCGTCATCGCTGTTTGCAAAATCTGACGTACTACCACCATCAGGCGCTTTACCGGAAAGTAAATCGGGTGCAATGGCTATATAACCCATTTCAGCCAACTGATCGGCCATGCTTCGGGCCCAATCATTCAATCCTCTGTTTTCATGAATTAAAAGTACAACAGTGGCTTTTTCGCTAATTTCAGGGTAAACTATAAAGCAATTAGTTTTATCTATTTTTATCCATTCCTGATGACGAGGAGAAGATGTTAACCTTTTAATTTGTGCATGTACCCCATTTGTTGCTATTAAAATAGTTAAAATGAGCAGATTTAAAATGTAGTTCATAATCTTAAATTCAGATAAATATTAATACGATCTTTTTAATACTAATTAACTACTAATTTAAAATTTTGTTTGTATAAAACTGAATATAATTATCTGGTTTATTACAAAGATAATTATATGTATGTTTAAACATCTATTTATCTGTTGTGTGGGTAAGAATTATGTTGAACGGAGTATTATGATATACAAAAGACAAACAGAAAAGTTTTCAGAAGTAAAATAAACAGAAAGGAGAGGTTGGGAAATTATAGGTTCAGGGATATGCAGGTTAAAATAGAAAAAGCCCGGTCAACCTAAAACCCGGGCTTTTTAAATTAATTAGCGGAATTACAATGCCTTTAACCACAGCATTATAATTTTTATACTATATGTTATTAATTGGTAACCTTTTGACTTATTCTACTCAGAAAATGGATAAATAAATAATTTTACAAATGGCTGGGGCTGGAACAAAAATTCCTACAAGAAAAATTGAAATTATTTATAGAAAAAGAAGGTGGATATTGAACCTATTTGAACCATTCAAATAGGTGTACTTCAATAAGATAAAAAACTAAATACTGAAGATCTTCTCCATCAACCTCCACTTCTCCCCGGGTATTGTACCCGGAATGGCTTGTTGATATTTCCACATCAACTTCTCCCATTTTTGAACTAAAGGATTTGATGAATCAGATTCATTTTTCAGTTTAAAAGAAAAAGAATCTGAAGTTTCCATGATCATAAACAATCGATTGGATACTCTATAAATTTCCATTTGTAAAATACCTGAATCTGTGATACTCTTTTTTATTTCAGGCCAAATATTTTTATGATACTCTTCATATTCACCGATAAGGTTTTGATCATTTATTAAATCCAGAGCCAGACAATATCGTTTCATTTTAAATTATATTTACTTCACTTTCAAGTGAAATGTTGAAAGTATCTTTTACAGAATTCTGAATTTTTTTGGCTAAGATTTTGATATCTCTGCCTTGGCCTCCTCCATAATTAACAAGTACGAGGGCTTGCTTTTTATGTACCCCAATATTCCCTGATTTATAGCCTTTCCATCCACACTTCTCAATTAACCAGCCTGCAGGAATTTTTTTACCTTCCGCAGCTGGATAGGAGGGCATTTCAGAGTATTTTTCTTGTAAATATTCGAAATGCTCCATTGAAATTACAGGATTTTTGAAAAAACTACCGCTATTACCTATTTCAACAGGATCCGGGAGTTTGCTTTTTCGAATTTGAATAACAGCCTCACTTACGTCTTTAATAGTGGGAATATCAATATTTTTTTCTTTTAATAATTGAGAAATAGCCCCATAAGTGATATCTGGTTGGTGGTTTTTTTTTAGCCTCAATGTAATAGATACAATGAAATATCGGTTTTTAAGCTCTCTTTTAAAAATGGAATCCCTGTATCCGAATTTACACTCTTCTTTGGTAAATGTTTTTATTTCACCGCTGTTCATATCCAAAGCTTGCAGTCTTTCAAAGGAGTCTTTTAATTCAACTCCATAGGCACCAATATTTTGGATAGGAGCGGCGCCTGCTGTGCCGGGTATTAAACTGAGGTTTTCAATACCTCCAAAATTATTACTTATAGTAAATAATACAAGTTCGTGCCATACCTCCCCACTGGCACAAGTTATCAATACAGTATCATTTTCACCTTCAGAGATCGAGATACCTTTCAATTCATTTTTTAGAATGATTCCGGGGAAGTCTTTGGTGAAAAGTATATTACTGCCACCTCCCAGTATTAGAAAAGGCGTTTTTTCTTTCAAGAATACTTCATTTCGAAAGTTATTTAAATCTTCCAAATTTCTAATTTCAATAAAATACCTACTTTTTACCGAAAGGCCGAAAGTGTTAAATTCTTTAATATTGACGTATTCCTGCATAATGACACGAATAAACAGGGTAATTGGAAAAATTAAAAGTGATAATGAATAATGTTTAGTTAAAACCTGAAAAGAATGCTTAAAAGTTTAACAGATCAGGGTATTCATAGGAAATTAATTTCCCGCTATATTCCAGGATATCCTCCCATTTCATGTTTTCGAATTTTATATATGCCAATCCGCAGGTAGTCATATTTCCAATTTCCGAACCGGTAAGGTATTCGGCCAAATAACTTATTGCCGGGTTATGCCCCACCATTAGAACAGATTTCCACTCCGGTTTTAGGTTATTTACTACCTGAAGTAAATTTCTGGGTGAAGCTTCATATATAGTATTATTCATATAAATTGAATCTGTATTATATTTTATCTGCTCAGCCACTAATTCTGCTGTGTTTTTCGCTCTTTCAGCGGGGCTTGATACTATCATATCGAAAGAAACCTCTTTTTTAAGCAAATTAATGCCCATTCTTGTAGAGTTTTGAAGACCAGTAGGACTTAAATTTCTTTCAAAATCAGATTCATTTCCTTGTCGCTCTAAAGCATGTGCGTGACGTAATAAATAAAGGTGTTTGTGAGCCATTTAAATGTTTATTAAAAAACTGTTTACTTTGCAATTTAAAATTTTTAATGATATTTGAACATTTTAAAACAGAAATGGAGAAGAAAATATGAGTAATAATCTGGTAATTGTAGAGTCTCCTGCGAAAGCAAAGACCATTGAGGGGTATTTAGGCAAGGATTTTAAGGTTGTATCAAGTTATGGACATGTTCGGGATTTACCCAAAGACGACATGGCTATAGATATTAAAAATGGCTTTAAACCAACCTATGAAGTTAGTAAAGACAAAAAAAATGTCATAAAAGAATTAAAATCTTTATTGAAGGGTGTTGATATGGTCTATCTAGCGAGTGATGATGACCGCGAAGGAGAGGCTATTTCCTGGCATTTGAAGGAAGTTCTTGATTTAAATGACAGTAATACCCGCAGAATTGTTTTCAGGGAAATCACAAAAAATGCCATTGAGAATGCATTAAAATCACCCAGAGGAATTGATATAAATTTAGTCAATGCTCAACAAGCAAGACGAATATTGGATAGATTGGTTGGATTTGAGTTATCGCCAATTTTATGGAAAAAAATAAAAACAGGTTTAAGTGCTGGTAGGGTACAATCGGTAGCTGTAAGGTTGGTTGTAGAACGTGAAAGAGAGGTGGAACAGTTCAATTCGGCATCTTACTATAAAGTTGTTGCTGAATTTTTGGCTAACGGAAAGTCTGTTTTCAAAGCTGATTTTGGAAAAAAAATAGAAACAGAAGAAGAAGCATCTGCGTTGCTTGAATCTTTGGTTGGGAGTGTCTATTCTGTAAAGGATCTTACTAAAAAGCCAGCTAAAAAGAGCCCGGCTCCACCATTTACTACCAGTACACTTCAACAAGAGGCCAGCAGGAAGTTGGGTTTTTCTGTTTCGCAAACAATGTCGGTTGCACAAAAACTTTACGAAGCGGGTAAGATATCGTATATGCGTACTGATTCGTTAAATCTTTCGCAAGAGGCGATTCAGGGAGCCGCTCAGGCCATAAAGTCTGAGTATGGTGATAAATTTCATAAATCCAGGAGTTTTAAAACAAAAAATGCAGGAGCCCAGGAAGCTCACGAAGCTGTTCGGCCCACTAATTTTGCTTTGAAAACTGCCGGTGACGACAAAAATGGTCAGAGGCTTTATGAATTGATATGGAAAAGGGCAATTGCCTCTCAAATGGCCGATGCCGAGTTGGAAAAAACTACAGTAACCATTGCTACTTCAAGACCTGATGTGGAATTCGTTGCCACTGGTGAGGTAATAAGGTTTGAAGGTTTTTTAAAGGTCTATCTGGAGTCTATTGATGACGATGATTCAGGGGTAGATACTGATAGCGAACAAAAGGGAATGTTGCCTAAATTGGATATTGGTCAGCAATTGGAATTAGTACAGATTACTGCAAGGGAATCTTTTTCAAGACCTCCGGCCCGTTATACTGAAGCGAGTCTTGTGAAAAAACTGGAAGAAATGGGTATTGGAAGACCTTCTACTTATGCTCCCACAATTAGTACCATACTTAAAAGAGGGTATGTAGTGAAAGAATCACGTGAAGGAAAAACCAGAAATTACACTCAACTTACACTGAAAGCTGATAAGTTTCAAAAAGATGAGTTGCAAGAGGGGTTTGGAGCAGAGAAGAAAAAACTTTTCCCTACCAATATAGCCATGGTTGTTAATGATTTTCTTGTGGAGCACTTTCCTAATGTAACCAACTTTAGCTTTACTGCAGATGTGGAAAAAGAATTTGATGAAATTGCCAATGGGAAAATGGCATGGGATACCATGATAGATAATTTTTATGGAAAATTTCATACCCGCGTTGAAGAAACCACCAATATTGAGAGAGCATCAATTAAAACCAGTAGAGTTTTAGGCGTAGATCCTAAAACAGGAAAACAGGTTATTACCAGAATGGGTCGCTTTGGACCTCTTGTTCAAATTGGGGAAATTTCAGAAGATGAAAATGATGAAAAACCTAAATTTGCTGGATTAAGGAGTGACCAGTTGATGGAGAACATCACCCTTGAAGATGCGCTTGAGTTATTTAAACTACCCCGTACTTTAGGTGAATATGAAGAGAAGGTAGTTGTAGCCGGAATTGGAAGGTTTGGTCCTTTTATCAGGCATGACAGTAAATTTATTTCCATTACCGGAGAAGATGATCCTCATAGCATAGAATTGGATAGGGCAATAGAAATGATAAAAGAAAAGCGTGAGAAGGATGCCAATATGCTTATTATCGATTTTGAAGGCACTGATATTCAGGTATTGAATGGTCGATATGGCCCGTATATTAAAGCCGGTAAAAAGAATGTGAAAATTCCAAAAGGTAAAAAACCAGAAGAATTGACTCTTGAAGAGTGCAAAGAATTAGCCGCTGCAGCTCCGGAGAAAAAGAAATTCACAAAGAAAAAATAAAATTGATGATGTTGGTACAGAGTAGAGCCACGAGTCATCGTGGCTCTACTCTGTACCAACATCGCATTAATTGGGGTTTACGCTTACCAAATAATAATTTTTCTTGCCTTTTTGTACAAGGATAAATTCGTTTTGCAATAAATCAACTTTAAAATTTCCGTAAGATTCTTCTACTTTTTCTTTATTGATGCTTATGCCACCTCCTTCAATCATTCTACGGGCTTCTCCTTTTGAAGGGAAAATTTTACTGTGAGTAACTTCAGTTAAAAAGTCAATGGCATTTTCACAAGCATTGAGATTCTCTATGCTAATTTCAACTTGAGGAACTCCTTCAAATACTCCAAGAATTGTTTTTTTGTCAAGGCTTCTTAAATCTTCTGTTGTTGATTTCCCGAAAAGGATGCCGGAGGCTTTTATAGCCATTTGGAGGTTGTCCTCGCCATGAACTCTTCTTGTGATATCTTCGGCTACTACTTTTTGTAACTTTCGCATGTGTGGGGCCTCATCGTGTTCAGACTCAATGGCTTCAATCTCCTCTTTTTGCATAAGGGTGAAAATGCGGATGTAGTTTTTTACATCCTCGTCTGAGGCATTGATCCAGTATTGGTAAAATTGGTAAGGAGAGGTTCTTTCAGGATCCAGCCAAACATTTCCCGATTCGGTTTTTCCAAATTTGGTGCCGTCGGCTTTTTTAATGAGGGGGGTTGTGATTGCAAATGCCTCGCCACTTCCTTTTCTTCTTATCAATTCGGTTCCTGTAACAATATTCCCCCACTGGTCGGAACCACCAAGTTGAATTTTGCAGTTTTTATTGTTGTATAACCAATAGAAATCGTATCCCTGAATTAATTGATAACTAAATTCAGTAAAGGAAAGACCTGTTTCCAGACGTTTTTGTACAGAATCTTTGGACAACATGTAATTGATGGTAATGTGTTTACCCACTTCCCTTATGAAATCGAGAAATGTGAAATCCTTGAACCAGTCGTAGTTATTTACTACTTCGGCAGAGTTTTCCCCACAATCAAAGTCTAAAAATCTTTCTAATTGAGCTTGAATACCCTTTATGTTTTGCTGAATCTCTTCGGCAGATAATAGATTACGTTCTGCCGATTTTCCGGAAGGGTCGCCTACCATGCCTGTGGCACCGCCAACCAGAGCAAAAGGTTTGTGCCCGGCTTTTTGCAAATGCACGAGGGTCATTATTTGAACGAGACTACCAATATGCAAGGAATCTGCTGTGGGATCAAAACCAATATAGGCCGAGGTTAACTCTTTTTGTAACTGCTCCTCTACACCGGGCATTATGTCCTGAATCATTCCACGCCATTTCAATTCTTCAACAAAATTCTTTTCCATACTGTATCTTTTTAATCAGGCCGCAAATATAATGGGCTTCGGCTATAATTACGAAAGTAATTTGCAATATCTGATGTAGAGAAGCATGTCCGGACGTTTAAATTGTTTAAGGAATAATGAATTTGCCGCAAGTAGTTTGTTTTGTATTTAGGGCATTTGGTGTTGACTACAAGCTGTCTGAAAACTACTTTTAATTTATTTAGATTCTTGATACTTTTTTAGTATTAAACGTATTCAAGTAGAAGATTGTGCAACTCTGTTTGGTTCTCCTTGCATCAGGTTTAGGAAAGAAGGGAGGGGAATTGAAGTGTTTTATTATTTAACTATTTCAAGATATTTAAATATTTATAAACGGGTAATCTCGTGTAAATACGTTAATTTACGAAACCTTTCGAAGGTTTGAAACCTTCGAAAGGTTCGTAAAAATCCAGAAAAGTTTATCTTGTTTAAATAAAACACAAAAACAACAAATAGAGTAAAGTGAATCATA
>JAOUKG010000609.1 GCA_029882725.1 Cyclobacteriaceae bacterium | reverse complement strand
CCACATTTGTGTTTAGTACGCACGACCAACGTGTAATTGATAAAGCCCGAAGGGTGATTACTTTAGAAGATGGAAAAATAGTTTCGGATGAGGTCAGGGCATAAACAAATTCTCATTTTTCTTCTTTTCTTCGTCTCCTTTACGGGAATATATGGACAGGAAACAGATTCTATTGCACAACAAAAAGAAAAAAAGTGGTCTTTGCACGGGTATGTAAAGGATATGGTTACATTCAACTTTTCTGCCGATAGTATTATGGCAGATAACCTTATCCACAACCGACTCAATTTTAAATGGTATCCCAACGACAAATTTACTTTTCACCTCGAAGTCCGCAATCGTATTTTTTTTGGAAGTATGGTAAAGGCTATTCCCAATTATGGAGACTTTATAGATACTAACAATGATTTTTTTGACCTCTCGGCCCTTCCGGTAAATAAAAATAACTTCATACTGCATACCATGATAGATAGGGCCTATGTTCAGTACACAAAAGATAAATGGGAATTTCGTTTGGGAAGACAACGCATCAACTGGGGAACCAATATTGTATGGAATCCCAATGATTTATTTAATGCCTACAGTTTTTTCGATTTTGATTATGAAGAAAGACCCGGCTCTGATGCTATACGAATAACACGATATAATAATTTCGCCTCTAGTATAGAACTTGCCGCTAAAATAGCCAGTGATATAGATTCCACAGTAATTGCTATGCTGTACAAATTCAACGTGTCTCAATACGATATTCAATTTATAGGAGGAGTAGCCAACGGTGATTATTCAGTGGGTGTAGGTTGGGCTGGAAATTTGAAAAACGTAGGTTTCAAGGGAGAAATGACGTATTTTACACCTTACGAAAACCGCCCAGCCTCCTATAATGCTTTTGTAGCTTCCGCA
The DNA here is from genome assembly GCA_029882725.1 of Cyclobacteriaceae bacterium. Lineage (GTDB taxonomy): Bacteria > Bacteroidota > Bacteroidia > Cytophagales > Cyclobacteriaceae > JAHEMU01. The sequence goes on along the minus strand of JAOUKG010000609.1, from coordinate 1,989 downwards.
GGATTGGATTATAGTTTTCCAAATTCCTTGTATGTAATGGGTTCCTGGTTGTACAACAGCGCCGCCAACAATCAGTTTTCCTCACAAGAAAATTTCTTAATGAGTCCCAACCGGCTGAGCAGTAAAAATCTAATGCCCATAAAAAACTCCGCCTTTGTACAGGCCTCCTACCCTGTTCATCCCCTGGTAAATGCAGGTCTTAGCCTGATGACCTTCCCCGGCGATAATGCTGTATTTATAAATCCCTCGGTAAGTATTTCGATCAGGGAAAATTTCGACCTGGGGTTTTTCGGCCAATTGTTTTTCAACGAAAAGTTAAACGGAAATTATGGTTCGGCAGCCTCCTTGCTCTTTATGCGTGCAAAGTGGTCTATGTAGGGAAAAATAAACCCGGATTGTAAAATTAACGTAAGGTAATATGTATGTTTTTTAACAATTATAATTCCTACCTTCATTCTTAACATCAGCTAAAGTAAGTACTATGAAAAAGATCTATGTTATTTTCATGGCCATGGTCTCGTTTTTTACGGGATATGGCCAGATTGATGCCCGACTCATGCAGTATCCCGATGTGTCGGATTCCCACATCGCCTTTACCTATGGTGATGACATTTATATTGTTGATAAAGCAGGAGGAGTAGCGCACCAACTTACCTCACCACAAGGGCCGGAATTTTATCCACGATTTTCACCCGATGGAAAATACATTGCCTACACCGCCAACTACAACGGAAATTTTGATGTGTATGTAATTCCCGCAATGGGTGGTGTACCGAAAAGACTTACCTACCACGGTATGCCTGATATGGTACAAGGTTGGACTCCCGATGGGAAATCTGTATTATTCACTTCTTTGAGAGAAAGCGGAAAAGAACGATTTTCAAAATTCTTCACTGTTTCTGCCGAAGGAGGAACCCCAACCCGCCTGCCTATTCCTTACGGTGAATTTGCCTCCTATTCTTCCGATGGAAATACAATAGCCTATACAGATAGAAGTAGAGTAAATAGAAACTGGAAAAGATACCGGGGAGGTACAGCTCCTGATATTATGATTTTTGACCTTACTACTTTCAAAACAGAAAATATAACCAATAACGCTGCCAACGATGAAACCCCAATGTGGGTGGGTAACAGCATTTATTATATGTCGGACAACGGCCCCGAAAAAAGAAATAATATCTGGAAATACGACGTAGAAAAAACAACCAATACTCAAATTACTCAGTTTAAGGATTTTGACATTACCTTCCCGGCCAACGGAAAAGATGAAATTGTTTTCGAGGCAGGGGGTAATATCTATTTATTGAATTTAAATAATGGTATTTCCGAAGAGGTAAACATTCAAGTTATAAACGACCAACGAGCCTTAATTCCTACTTTAAAAAATGTTGCTGAAAACCTTCAAAGTGCCACAATCTCCCCAGATGGAAAAAGGGTAGTAGTACAGGCGCGTGGTGAACTATTTGATCTGCCAGCTACCGAAGGATTCGTTTCCAATATTTCTCAAAATTCGGGTACTGCCGAAAGGTATCCTGCATGGTCTCCCGATGGAAAATCCCTCGCCTATTGGTCTGATGCTTCAGGTGAGTATCAATTAATGATACGAAATATGACGAAAGACACTCAACCTATAGCAATTACCAATTTCACCAGTGGATTCAACTACGAAATTTTTTGGTCTCCAAATAGCAAAAAAATTGTTTCAATCAATCAGGCCATGGAGGTTCAACTTATAGATGTTGCCACAGGGTCAGTTAAAATAACGGATCACGGTAAATACATGTTTGAAGGGAATCTCCGTGGCTTTAAGGTTAGCTGGTCTCCCGATAGCAGGTACTTTATCTACTCCATGTCCAAAGAAAATAGAGTTACATCTTCATTATTCCTTTACGATACGCAAAACAATCAATTAAATAAATTGACTTCAGGATTCTATAACGATGCAGACCCTGTATTCAGTAGTGACGGAAATTACATTTTTTATACTAC
>JAOUKG010000608.1 GCA_029882725.1 Cyclobacteriaceae bacterium | reverse complement strand
AATTTCAAGCATGTGAGACCCTAATACATACGATTTTTCAGAATTGAAATGATAGGTATAATCCTCCATAAATGAAGTTCCACCTTTCAATCCCTGATTCATTACTTTCATTACTCTAAGCAAGGCCGCTGTTTTCCAATCACCTTCAGCACCAAAGCCGTATCCTTCAGCCATCAATCTTTGTACAGCCAATCCGGGCAACTGCCTAAACGCACCTAAATTCTCAAATGTATCTGTAAATGCACCAAATCCACCCTCGGAAAGAAATCCTTTAATGGCCAATTCTATTTTTGCTGCTTCCTCCAACGAAGACCTGTGGCTTCCTCCTTTTTTTAATGAAGCTGATAATTCATAAGATGATTCATATATATCCATTAGATCTTTTACTTCCTGATCGCCAATGGATTTTAGGCGTTTGGTAATATCCGTTGTATCGTATCCGTTAACAGAAAAACCAAATCGTATTTGTGCCTCCACTTTATCACCTTCAGTAACAGCCACTTCCCTCATGTTATCACCAATGCGGGCCACTTTTAAATGTTGCATTTCATTCCACCCCAAGGCTACCCTCGACCAAACGTCCAACTTTTGTTGCACGGCAGCTTCCTGCCAATGCCCAACCACAATTTTTCTGTTTATTCGCATTCTCGACATGATAAAACCAAATTCCCTATCTCCGTGAGCAGACTGGTTGAGGTTCATGAAATCCATATCAATGCTATTCCAGGGGATTTCTGTATTGAATTGCGTATGTAAGTGACACAAGGGTTTTTTAAGATAATTCAACCCGGCAATCCACATTTTTGCGGGTGAAAATGTGTGCATCCACGCTATTATTCCAATACAATTTTGGTTGGAATTGGCTTCCAAAAATAATTTTGTTATGCTGTCGGGTGTGGTTACAATTTCTTTGCAAATAATTTGTACAGGTATATAAGATGACTCATTGAGCCCTGTAACTATCTGAACTGAATTTCGAGATACACTCCTTAATGTTTCTTCCCCGTATAAATGCTGACTTCCCGTAATAAACCAGATTTCCTTCATGCTATTATTTGTTATTAGATTTTTTACTTAATTCTTACTTAGTTTTTTGTTACCATTTAGGCTTTACTGGCCATAGTAAGCCCCTTTTCCATGCTTACGTTCAAAATGTTTTTTTATTAAGGAATCCTTCAGCCTGGGTGCATTGGGATTAATTTGCAATGTTAAATAGGCCATTCTGGCAATTTCTTCAAGTACTTTACTATTATAAACTGCTTTTTCGGCATTTTTCCCCCAGGTAAAAGGTCCATGATTTCCTATCAGAATCATTTGCACTTCCTCAAATGAAAGTTTCTTTTCTTTAAAACAATCCAGAATTTGAATGCCTGTATTATGTTCATAATTACCTTCAATTAATTCATCGGCCATGGGAGGTGCACAAGGTATATCTGAAACCAAATGATCGGCATGTGTAGTACCGAATATAGGGATATCCTGTTGAGATTGTGCCCAGGCAACTGAGTAGGTAGCATGCGTATGGGCTATTCCACCAATACTTTCCCAGTTTTTGTATAAGTAGGCATGGGTTTTAGTGTCTGATGAGGGCCTTAATTTTCCTTCGATAATATTATTTTCATAATCGAGAATAACAATATCCTCCGGCTTCAGGGTTTCGTAGGGCACACCACTCGGTTTTATTGCAAAAACAGCCCTACCGGCATCTCTGGAACTTACATTACCAAATGTGTAAATTACTAAACCCAATGCATTTAGTTGCATATTGGCTTCGTAACACTCTCTTTTCAACTCTGTATATATAGACCCCATTTGCTATTTTTTTCTGTTCATATTTTCTTCAAACTGGCTTAATAATTCGTAGGATTCCATGAGCTGTATATAAACTTCTTCATTTTCTTTTTCCGGATAATATTCAGCTTCGTAGTTACTCCCCATTTTCGAGGCAGCCTCAATCACAGAAGTATAAACATTGGCTGCCACAGCTGCATATACTGCTGCACCCAAGGCTGGCGTTTGGTCGGAAGCAGCCACTTTTATGGGCTTACTCAACACATTGGCCAGGGTTTGCATTATAAAAGGTGACTTTCTGGCCACTCCTCCAATGCCTACAACACTATCTATCCTCACTCCTTCTTCCTCAAATCGATCGACTATCTTTTTAGACCCAAAACATATAGCATTTACCAATGCTTTAAATAAATGAGGTGCTTTGGTACCCAATGAAAGGTCTGAAATAGCACTTTTTAGTTCCTGATTTGCATCGGGGGTTCTTCTGCCATTGATCCAATCCAATGCTGTTGGGATACTTTCCGATAAAGGGATATCACTTGCTGCTTCTGTCAGTTTTTCAATAATTTTATCGTTGAACTCCTTTCTCAATTGATTTTTTTGTTCATCGTTAAGTATAGACGAATTCAACACCAAATTTTCAAGCGGCCAGCTAAGCACTTCGGTAAACCAGGCGAGTAAATCTCCAAATGCCGATTGTCCGGCCTCCAAACCAATGAATCCCGGTATCACAGAACCATCCACCTGGCCACAAATACCCTTCACATTATTATTTCCTATTACCTTTTTCGATGAAACAATAATATCGCAAGTGGAGGTACCCATTACGCGAACTAAAGTATGTTCATCAATTTTTGCACCTACGGCACCGGCATGGGCATCGAACGTTCCCACTGCTACAACCGTACTGGTAGTAAGCCCTAAACGCGAAGCCCATTCAGCACTTAAATGGCCAGCTACTGTATCGGAAGTAAAGGTTTCGTTGTACAACTGACCTCTGAGTGTGGCGAGGTAAGGATCCAGTTTTTCCAAAAACTTCACAGGGGGCAATCCATTCCACTCTTCATGCCACATTGCTTTGTGCCCTGCGGCACATCTGCTTCTCTTG
>JAOUKG010000605.1 GCA_029882725.1 Cyclobacteriaceae bacterium | reverse complement strand
GTCCTGCTGCTTCATTTTTCTCCATACAGAATAAATAGATTTTGGTCTTCCCTTAATTTCAAAATCAAAACCAAGTGTTGTCAATTCATCACGAATTGGTTTTGAAAACACTCCTATAAAGCGTGTACGACTAGCCTTTAGATCCTCTAATTTAGAATAGATTTCTTCATAATCGTTGGGTTCAGCATATCTAAGGTATAAATCTTCCAATTCAGACTTGATAGTGTAAAGCCCAAGCCGATGCGCTAGCGGAGCGTATAGAAAGATGGTTTCAGAAGCAATTTTTAGTTGCTGATTCCTTGCCATACTGCTCAAAGTCCTCATATTATGAAGTCTATCAGCAATTTTAATAAGAATTACCCTCACATCTTCTGAAAGGGTAAACAACATTTTCCTGAAATTTTCAGCTTGTTTAGATGACCCATGCTCAAAAACGCCACTAATTTTGGTAAGTCCATCAATAATCACCGCGACTTTATCACCAAACTCAGCACGAATTTCTTCCAATTCAATATCTGTATCCTCAACCACATCGTGCAAAAGGGCACAAACAATGGAGGTTGTTCCGAGGCCTATTTCTTCCACACAAATTTCAGCAACCGATAGCGGATGGTAAATGTAGGGTTCACCTGATTTCCTTCGCATACCCTCGTGTGCCTTCAAAGACATGTTGAAAGCTTTCTTTATAATTTTAGCATCATTACCTTTTAAAAATGGTTTTGCTTTACGAAAAAGTCTTCTATACCTTCGAACTATGTCCTTTTTCTCCTCTTCAAGATCAATCTTTATCATATCGCATAAAAATAGAATGGATTTTTATTGTTAGAAATGTTTTTTTCACTAAATTTGCATTCCATTTCAGAATAGCATAGTAAAAGATGCTTAGGGTTGAATGGAAAAAGACCTGATACGCCAGCGGATGTGGCGAAATTGGTAGACGCACTAGACTTAGGATCTAGCGCCGCGAGGCATGGGGGTTCGAGTCCCTTCATCCGCACATTTTTAGCCCTCCTGTACGATCTTTTATTAAAGGTATCAGGAGGGCTTTTTAATTTTTGAACAATATAAAGAAAACACATCTTGGAAATCGATTTAACTAAAAAAAGCAACACGGAAGCCTCAATTAAAGTTAGGTTAAACAAAGGTGATTATCAAACCCATGTTGATAAAAAAGTACTAGAGTACTCAAAAAAAGTAAACATAAAAGGATTCCGTCCTGGTAAAGTGCCTCCCGGCATGGTAAGGAAACTTTACGGAAAGTCTATACTTGTTGAGGAAATCAATCATATTCTTTCCCATAAGTTAACGGATTATATTCGTGAAAACGATTTAAAAATTTTAGGTGAGCCTTTGCCTGATAAAGAAAGTTCCCTCGCAATAAATTGGGATACCCAAGAAGATTTTGAATTCAATTATAATATAGGTTTAATTGATGACTTTAAATTAGAACTAAATTCAAAACACAAAGTTAAAAAACACATTATAAATGTAGATGAGAAGGCTCTCGAAGATACTTTAAACGACATAAAAGGTCGTTTTGGAACTGAAGTAGAAGGAGAAACATCAGAAGAAAAAGATGTTCTTGAAGTGGATGTTCAGAATTCGGACGATACTATTAAACAAGAAGAATCACTTCTTGTTTTGAACCAATTAGACAAAAAAGCAGTCAAAAAATTCCTGGGGTTGAAAATTGGGGATACTGTAACCATGCCTATTGAGAAGATATCTGATGAAAAACAGATCATATCAGCCATTACAGGTGTTACACCAGAAGTTGCATCTACTTTAAAAGGCGAATTCACATTCACTGTTAAAGGATTAAAAAGACAAAAACTGGCGGAATTAAATCAGGAACTTTTTGACAAAGTATTTGGTGCAGGTGTCGTTTCAACAGAAAAGGAATTCATTGATAAGGTAAAAGAAACCATTTCCAAAAATTACGACAAAGAGGCTAATAATTTCCTTAATCTTTCTATACGTAAATATTTACTTGAAAATATAAATATAGAATTACCCGATGCGTTCTTGAAAGAATGGTTGATGGTATCAGACACCAATTTAACTCAGGAAGATATTGACAGGGAATATAGTGGTTATGCTGATAGCTTGAAATGGAATATGATTCAAAACAAGATTTCGAAAGACCATGAAATAAAAGTTGAGCAGGAAGAGGTGAAAACCAAGGCAACCGAAATGATTCTTGAGCAATTTGGTGGTCCTGTTGCTGCTGAATCTATTTTGGATAAAATGGAGGGGATTGCTGAAAATTACCTGCAAAGCGAAAACGGAAAACATTATCAAGAAATTCACGATGCACTTATCAGTGAAAAAATCATGAATATTATTAAAGAATCTATTTCCATTACTGAGAAGAAAGTTACTGTAGAAGAGTTTACAAAAATCGTTTCGGAATAAAATAATTCCGAATACTTTTCGATTATTAAGGAAACTCAACTAATTTTAGTCAAATCTTGTTATCAGAAAAGGAAAAAGAAATATCTATGAATATCCAAAATGAATTCCGAAAATACGCCGTAAATCATATAGGCATGAGTGGCACAGTGGTAGATGATTATGCCAATGCTGTTCAGAATATGACTCAATATGTAATTGAGGAGAGACCCGGAAACTTTAGAGCAATTGATGTATTTACACGATTAATTTCGGATCGTATCATATTTTTAGGATTACCAGTTGACGATCAAATAGCAAATATTCTCACAGCACAATTATTATTCCTGGAGTCTACAGACTCTAAAAAGGATATAATTATGTATATAAATAGTCCAGGAGGCTCTGTATATGCCGGTTTAGGTATTTATGATACGATGCAATATGTGAATCCGGATGTTGCGACAATATGTACTGGTTTGGCTGCATCTATGGCCGCTGTACTATTAT
>JAOUKG010000606.1 GCA_029882725.1 Cyclobacteriaceae bacterium | reverse complement strand
CTCCTGCTCCGTTGTGCCAATCTGGCAACACTTTGTAAGTATAAGCAATTATTTTGTAATATCTGAATGTCGTTTTTGTAAAATTTAATGTTAATGCCTGTTCTCCATTTGGCTCAAAAGTTGTAGGTAAAGCGGGGATAATATCTTTTATTTTCGAAAGATTGGTTGTTGAATTGCCACCATAGACCTCCACTTTAATAGGTTTCATAATATAAGCACCCATGTTTAAACCATAACCAAGTGTTATATATTGCAATTCAGGTGGGTTCTGTCCAAAATCGATAAGAGCACTAAATGGTTCTTCCCTGTACCCCAACCACAGTGGTGATGAAATATTTTCTATATCCCCTTTTTTATTGTCTACCAATCCTTCAGCTCCCATTCCCCGGTATTGTTCATTGGGTTTCGTTAGTAGAGTGACATTTTTTGGTGTAAATCCCTTTATAAAAAAGCCAAATTCAACAAGATCGCTTGATTGCCAACCTTCTTTTGTGGCCATTGCCTTGAGTTTTATAATATCCTTCAAAGGAAGAGGTTCGTCATAAACCTGTGAAGAACTGTCGGGGTCAGAGCCATCTGTTGTGAAGTGAATTTTAACACCCGGTAACTTGTGTTCCAACTGTATTTTATCATTGCTGCCAAGTACAGTGGTTCTATTTACTATCAAGGGTATTGATAATTTCAGAGTCTCATCTTCTGAAGGAATATAACCAAGGTCAATATTTATGTCGGGGTATTTTTTCTTTAAGGTTTCTCCCTCTTTTCTGCCGAGTCCGGATTGCCACAGATAGATTTTATTTAATTTAGGCCAATGAATAATAATATTATCTATTTCTGAGGATAAAGGAATTCCAGCCAAACTTAACTCTTCCAAATGCCTCAGTCCTGATAATTCTTTCAATCCATTTTCTGAGATTTCTGTAAAATTCAGAACTAATTTTTCAAGATTTTGAAATCCGGATATAAATTTTAAATCTTCATCTTTTACAGGAAGGTAGGCCAGGTTTAAACTGACAATTTGATCGCTAATTGGTTCTAATTCCGATAAATTTTGTTTTTTCCATGCACTTTTCACGAAGATAGAAACATCCAATGCAGGGTTGTTATAGATACTTTGTTTTACAGTTCGGAATGGCGTATTGAGGCTTTTTACCAATTCGGCATTGGCAAAATCAAAATCGTAGGATTTGGTTTCTGTGAGAGGGGAAAATAATTTAGGTATGATATTTTTCAATGTATCATTATCGGGGATTTCTGAAATCAATAAAGTTTCAGAAGCACCTAATTTTATCCACCTTTTTAAAATATCAATTTCAAGATCATTTAATTGTGGTTTTCCCTCGGGGGGCATGTGATCTTCATGGTCCAATTCTAACAAAATTCGTTTAACCATGTCACTTTCCTCTGCATTTCCTTCAATTAATGCCGGACCGTTCTCACCTCCGGCCATTAATGCACCATAGGAGTCCAATAATAATTCACCTTTCCTTTTTGAAGGATTATGACAAGCTTGACATTTCGATTCAAAAACAGGCAATATAGCTGTTGAAAAAACAGTAGAGTTCTCATCATAAGTTGTTGAGGCTTTTACCATCAAAGGTTCCCATAAAAAGTCTTCTCCATGGGTAAGGCCAGCACCAAAATGTCCTGTCACCAACAATACAATCAAACTTAATCCATAAAAAGCATTCGTTATCTTCCCCTCTTTATTGTAAACAACAACAGCATATAAAATAAAACTTAAACTTATGCCGGCCCATTTATGGATTAAAAGGGAGTTTCCGGTATAACCGCCTTCTTTATAAAGGAAGAAACCAGATATTGCTGTTAGGGTTGTTATGAATGTTGAAAAAATTAACAACACAGGTTGGATTTGCCTGTAAGTTTCCGTGATTTTTTTCTTTACAACCTCAAGTACTGTTAATCCAATAATCAGTGTAATTGGAAAATGGAGAATCAGGGGATGCATTCGCCCGATGGGTTGTACTATTTGTGGAATTTCCACGAGATCTTCAAGAACAACCAGAAAACCCAATAAAAACTGTACAAAAGTAAGGATATTGATAATTTGGGAACGTTTTTTCATCAGGCGATAATAGCTTTTACAAGTTTTCCGTCTACATCTGTTAGTCTGTATCTGCGCCCAAGATGTTTAAATGTTAACCTTTCATGATCCAGACCCATTAGATGTAAAATGGTAGCATGAAGATCGTTCACATGTACAGGGTTCTCCACAATATTATAACCTAATTCATCTGTTTTACCGTAAGTAATACCGGGTTTTACTCCTCCACCGGCCATCCACAAACTAAAACAGCGGGGGTGATGATCCCTTCCGTAGTTTGTTTCAGAAAGGGGGCCTTGACAATAATTGGTACGACCAAATTCCCCGCCCCAAATCACGAGGGTTTCGTCAAGTAAGCCCCTTTGTTTTAAATCCATAATCAATGCAGCAGAAGCCCTGTCGGTTTCAAGGGCCTGTCCGGGCATTTCTCCAACTAAATTGTTGTGTTGATCCCAACCCTGATGATATAGTTGCACAAACCGAACCCCTGATTCTGAAAGTTTTCTTGCCAGCAAACAGTTTGAAGCATACGTGCCGGGTGTGAGACAGTCACTTCCATACATTTGAATGATATGATCAGGTTCTTTTGACATATCGGTTAACTCAGGTACAGCCGTCTGCATTCTAAAGGCCATTTCATACTGTTTTATATGTGCAGTAATTTCAGGATCTCCAAATTCTTCCATACTTAGTTGGTTGATTTCGGCTAAATTATCGAGCATTTTTCTTCTCGCTGCCATGTCCATGCCGTTGGGGTTTCCTAAGTATAAAATAGGATCTTCACCGGAACTGAATTGAACGCCTTGATGAACGCTGTCGAGAAAACCATTGGTCCA
>JAOUKG010000607.1 GCA_029882725.1 Cyclobacteriaceae bacterium | reverse complement strand
GATCCGACAGATACTTCCGGGAATTGCCAAAATCAGCCCCGAAATATTACTTGAAACTACGGTGATAAACAATGGTTTAAGGAGGTCTGCCAAATTGGTTGGAATTGAGAATGATTATTTTGAACTGTTTAATTATCAGTTGAAAAAGGGGAATTATTTTGATGGTGTACAAATGGATACAGGGTTGCCTGTGTGTATAATTGGCAGCAGAGTGGAAAGCCGGTTTTTTCCCGGTGAAGAAGCATTGGGTAAATACCTGAAAGTTGGCAAAAATTGGATGAAAGTAATTGGCGTGCTAGAGGAACGTTCATACAGCAAAAAAATGTCGAATATTGGAAATTTGGGTATTCGTGATTTCAATATGGATATTTATAGTCCGGTTAAAACCGTATTAATGCGCTATAAAAACAGGTCACTGGTCAATTCTACTATGTTACAAAGAGCCAGAATGAACAACGACGATGACGGGGAAAGTAAAGTTGTTAATTACAATCAGTTGGATAAAATCATTGTTCAGATGGCAGCAAGTGAAAAATTGGTTTCAGGCCGGAATGTATTGGCCAGAATGCTCGAGCGGAGGCATTATGCAACAATAGATTATGAAATCACTATTCCTGAGATGTTGCTGAAGCAGCAACAACGCACCAAAAGCATCTTTAATTTTGTTTTAGGGGCTATTGCTGGAATTTCACTGTTGGTTGGGGGTATTGGAATCATGAATATCATGCTGGCATCAGTGATGGAACGAATAAAAGAAATTGGGTTAAGGTTGGCTGTAGGGGCACAAAAAAAGGATATTATTTCGCAGTTTTTGTTTGAAGCAATAATGATTAGTGTTTCAGGAGGGTTGGTGGGCGTTATTTTAGGAGTGACCATTGCGGTTTCCTTGTCGAAAATTGTTGAAATTCAGACCGAAATCTCTGCAATTTCAATAATCCTGTCGTTTGGAGTTGCCGCAGCCGTTGGATTAATATTTGGCATTACCCCCGCAAAACGCGCCGCCCAACAAGACCCCATAAGTTCATTGCGTCATGAATAAAGTAGGGGCGAATGTAGGGGCGAATTGAATTCGCCCCGCACAATTTCGCCCCCGCACAATTTCGCCCATCGTATAAAATTGCGCCCCCCGCATAAAATTGTTCCCATTGCATAACGATTATGCCCGTTGGGAACATTGATGCAACCGTACGCCATTTAGGGTGCCCAATTAGCCCTTTTTTTAGCGTATTTAAGGTGTATTTGAGTTGATAACTGATTGTTTTAATCAGTAAATTAGTAATTAAAAGATTAAACCATAGCAGGGTTTTTAAGTCTATAATGTTATGAAAAAGAAGATGATAATTGCTGCATCTGTTCTGGCTGTAGTTGTGGTTGTTTATTTTGTGTTTAAAGAAACTTCAAGTGAGAATCTTAGTGAAGTTGTTGTGCCTGTAAATTATGGGAATTTTAAGGTGGAGATTGAAACTACCGGAGAGCTTGAAGCTAAAAGCAGCGTTCCCATCATGGGCCCAAATGCTCTGCGTAATTTTCGGATTTATAGCCTTACTATTCAAAAAATGGTAGATGAAGGTACTGTAGTTAGAAAAGGGCAATGGATAGCCACTTTGGATAAATCTGAGTTTCAGGGACGCCTTCAAGACAAACAAATTGAACTAGACCAGGCCAATTCCCAATATGTGCAAACCCAACTCGACACCACACTTCAAATGCGTCTATCACGGGATGAACTCATTAATCTTCAATATAATGTGGAAGAAATGGAGATTATTTTGGAACAATCAAAATTTGAGCCTCCTGCCACTATAAAACAAGCTGAAATAAATGTTGAAAAGGCCAGGAGAAGCCTTAACCAGGCAAAACAAAATTATAGGATTAAGAAAAGACAGGCCACTGAGCAAATGAGGGAAGTGGCTACTAAACTTCGTAAAGTACAAAGAGACTATAATGACATGGTAGCTGTTGAAGAGTCGTTTACGATTAAAGCGCCGGAGCCTGGAATGGTAATTTATAAAAAAGGTTCAGATGGAAGACAAGTGAAAGAAGGTTCTCAAATAAGCGTTTGGGATCCTACCGTTGCCACGTTGCCCGATTTATCTGTAATGTTATCCAAAACCTATGTAAATGAGGTAGATGTAAGAAAAGTTCAATCGGGTCAAAAAGTAGAAATTGGCCTGGATGCATTTCCGGATAAAACCTTGCGAGGAGTAGTAACCCGGGTAGCCAATGTTGGAGAACAACGACCCAATAGTGATGCGAAAGTTTTTCAGGTGAATATTGAAATTAAGGGTTCCGACCCTTCATTAAAGCCTGCTATGACCACAAGCAATAAAATATTGGCATTGGAAATAGACAGTGTTTTGTTTGTGCCCCTGGAATGCCTTCACAGCAAGGATGATTCCATTTCTTTCGTATATAAAAAGGAAGGATTACTTACTGTTAAACAGGAAGTTGGAATAGGTGATCAAAACTCCGATGATGTGGTGATATTACAAGGTCTGGATATGAATGATCGTGTGTTTTTGTCTGTTCCTGAAGGACTTGAGGATGTATCGATAGCCATGTTGCCACAATTAGATGGAAAAAGAAGAAAAAAAGAAGAGGAAGTAAAAGAGGTCGATTTAAATATAAGGACCATTACTATGCCCGATGGACGAACCATGCCGGTTCCGGCTGAAAGAGTTCCCGGTGAAGGAAGTAGAACAGGAAACGGCACTTCACGTAAACCAGCTTCAAATTAATTTATCAGATAATGTCAGGAAGGTTACTAGCCAATTTGTACATAGCACTTGATGCCGTTTTCTCCAATAAGGTGAGAACACTCCTAACTGCATTGGGGATTATTTTTGGGGTCGCGGCAGTAATTGCAATGCTGGCAATAGGAAACGGAGCTCAACAAGAAAT
>JAOUKG010000024.1 GCA_029882725.1 Cyclobacteriaceae bacterium | reverse complement strand
GCGACTTGTCGGGGAGATGACCCGGGGCAAAGGAGGAGAAACGGCACCATTCACCGCGTCTTTGACACGGTGTTATTAATGGGCGACCCCTCCGGGGTCGGAAATAAGGAGGTATTCCCCTAAAGTAAACGGCATTGAATTGTATATCGAATGGTTAATTTCAATTTATATGGTATAAATAAATTTCTTACCATAACAATAGGATTTGTTTCCCTTCCTCTATTCACAACCCGTTGATTAAGATCATCAGGCCAATTGAGTCAAGTCATTTCCTCCTCATGTAGGTATGTAGATATTTACATAGTATTTGAATCATCATTAAAAAATGAGCAGAAAAATACAAGAATTTTCAGGCCTGGCAGAAAAATTCAGGGCTATTGGCCATCCGGCCAGGGTGGCAATTTTGAATTTACTTTGCACCCGCAGTGATAAAAGACTTACAGTGAAAAGTATTTATGAAACATTAGGATTGGATCAGCCAGGTGCATCCCGCCACCTGAACATTATGCGAAAGAGTGGAATACTGGAACGAGTTCAGGAAGGTGGGGATACATTTTATTGTTTAAGCGAGAATGAACCTCATGTAAATTGCATCAAAAAATGCTTTTAAGCTATTTTTTTAATGTGTCATGCAAGTATGTTCATAATTGAATAACTAAAAAAAATGAAAATGAAAAAGATTTTAGTACCAACAGACTTTTCAGATTGTGCCAAGGTAGCAGAAGACATAGGCTTGGTCATTGCAAAAAAGGCCAATGCAGAAATTCATTTCCTGCATTTACTGACGACACCTGTGGACTGGATAAAACTGCCACTTGAAAAAGAAAAGCTATATCCGGAAATAAAGGCACAAATCGGACATGCCAACAATGAATTGGGGAAACTCAAAAGGGGTGCGGAGAAACTCGGATTGAAAGCAGAACAATTCCTCACCTTTGAAAAAGGACAGGAAGAAATTGACCAACACATCAAATCTCACCAGCACGACTTTATCGTGATGGGGTCACATGGAACCAAAGGCTTTAAGGAAATCATAGGCTCCAATACACAAAGAGTGGTGCGATATTCCCAGGTTCCGGTATTGGCCGTGAAAAAGAAACCCAAAAAGTTTGAGGTAAAAAATATCGTTTTTGCAGCCAACTTTGAAGAAGATGTGCAAAAGCCCCTTCATAAGGTTATCGAGTTTGCTGACTTGATGAAGGCACAAATTCACCTGCTCTACGTGAATATGCCTTTTAGATTCAAAGAAACCGATGAAGTCGAAGCCAATATGAAGGACTTTCTCAAAAAATGTCCGAGAGGTATGTGCACCATAAACATTTACAATGCCTTAAACGAGGAAAGAGGTATTCAAAAGTTCGCAGAGGCGATTAAGGCAGATATGATTGCCCTTTCTACACATGGCAAAACAGGGTTTAAGAAAATGATTTCCCCAAGTATTGCCGAGAACCTGGTCAACCATGCCAATATTCCGATACTTAGTATTAATGTTAATAGCTTATGAAAAGATTGAAATAAAAGAAGAAATATGAAAGTATGTCAAAACACAACAAAAAAATAATCATAACAAAAGCATCAGGAGAAAAGGTTATTTTTGATGTATCCAGGCTCAAACGATCTTTAGAAAGGTCAGGAGCAAGTGATTTGGTTATATCTCAAATTATTACCGAGGTAAAAGATGTGCTCTATAACGGGATTACCACTAAAGAAATCTACAAAAAGGCCTTTGCTCTTTTACGTAAAAGTTCCCATCCCATTGCCGCCCGTTACAAACTCAAAAAGGCCATTTATGAGCTAGGGCCATCGGGTTTTCCATTTGAAAAGTTTGTAGCGGCTATCCTTAAATACGAAGGCTTTCAAACCAAGACCGGTGTAATAGTCAAAGGACATTGTGTCAATCACGAAGTAGATGTGATAGCTGAAAAAGAAGAACAGTATTTTATGGTCGAGTGCAAGTTTCACAGTGACCAGGGGCGGTTCTGTGATGTGAAAATTCCATTGTACATCCATTCCCGTTTTATAGATATTGAAAAACAATGGAAGAAACATCCGGAACATGAAACCAAATTTCATCAGGGCTTGATTTTTACCAATACCCGTTTTTCTTCCGATGCTTTCCAATATGGAAACTGCTCCGGTTTAATGCTCATTGGCTGGGATCAACCGGAAAAAGGCAGTCTGAAAGAACGAATTGATATAGCGGGGCTTCACCCTATTACCTGCCTGACCACTCTTACCAATTACGAGAAAAAGATACTACTGCAAAAGGAAATAGTATTGTGTATGGAACTCTGCCACCATCCTGAGCTATTAAAATCTGTTGATATAAGTGAACAAAGGCATAAAAAAATATTAAACGAAGCACATGAATTGTGCGGTATCTAAAAACTGAAAAATATGAAGAACAACATCACTATTCACTTTTTAGGAGCCGCCGGAACCGTTACCGGCTCCAAGTATCTTATAGATACAGGTGAAAGAAAAATTATGATTGATTGTGGACTGTTCCAGGGATTGAAGAAACTACGCCTTTTGAATTGGGACTACCTTCCGGTAAATATAGAAGAAATAGATACTGTATTGCTTACGCACGGCCACATGGATCATACCGGCTACCTGCCAAGACTGGTGAAGATGGGTTTCAAGAAAACCATTCAAGGCACTTCACCCACCTTAGACATAGCCGCCATCATACTCAGAGACAGCGCCAAAATTCAGGAAGAAGAAGCCGAAAAAACCAACAAGGAAGGTTATTCCAAACATAAACCCGCAGAACCCCTGTACGATCTGAAAGATGCCGAAAAAGCAATTTCTCATTTTAAACCAGTTCCTGAGGGAGAATGGATTGAACTATTTGAAGGCATTAAGGCAAGATTTCAATACAATGGTCATATTATTGGAGCTACTTTCATTGAACTGGATATTTATGGGAAACGCTTTGTCTTTTCAGGAGACATTGGCAGGAAAGAAGATTTACTGATGCGCCCTCCCAAAAAGCCGGAACGGGCCGATGTGTTATTTATCGAAAGCACTTATGGAGACCGTCTTCATCCGAAAGAAGACCTGGAATCCAAACTGAAAGAAATAATTTTACATACTATTAAAAAAGGCGGAACACTGATCATTCCAAGTTTTGCAGTTGAAAGAACGCAAACATTAATGTACTTGCTTTGGCAGTTGCGGGAAAAGAAGGCAATCCCGGAGATTCCCATGATTATGGATAGCCCGATGGGAGCCAATGTTTTGAATGTATTTCATATGCACAGGGAATGGCATAAACTCCCCGTAGATGATTGTACAAAGATGTGCCATACTTTCCGGATCATTCGGGATTTTAAGGAAACCTGGGAAGTAATAGACAACAAGAATACGAAGATTGTTATTGCAGGAAGTGGGATGATAAGCGGTGGTCGGGTATTAACTTATCTCCAGCAATACCTACGCAAACCCGAAACGTCTGTGCTTTTAGCAGGATTCCAGGTAGAAGGAACCAGGGGGAGAGCTCTGCTTGAAGGTGCTTCCGAGTTGAAAATCTATGGAAAATATTACGAAGTAAAAGCAGAAGTATTTAACCTTCAAGTATTGTCCGCTCATGCTGACCAGACAGAGCTACTTGATTGGTTGAGTGAAATTAAAAACGCACCGGAAAAGGTATTCATCACACATGGTGAGCAACAGTCTGCTGATACCTTTCGGGTCAAACTCAAAGATGTATATGGATGGAATTGTATCATTCCTGAATTGTACAGTATAGAGGAAATTCCACTGGAAATAACTGAAAAGCAAGCAGCGTATGGAGCACCAAAGTAATAAACTAATATTCAAACGTCTGGGCATCCATACTCAACATGAGCATTTTGCTTATATGAGGGAAGATTGCGATGTATGCGTTTCAGAAGGCTTTGAAGCATTGACCCGTATTCGAATTACCAAAGGGCATAAATCTATTGTGGCCAGCCTGAATGTGATTCGTTCCGAAATATTGAAGCCCGGAGAGGTCAGCTTATCGGAAAGTGCAATTCAGTCGTTAGGTATTAAGGAAGGTGAAACGATTACAGTGTCGCACTTACATCCCATTACTTCTTTAAGCTATGTTCGGTCAAAGATTTACGGTAATATCTTGTCATCAACAGAACTCAAAGAGATCGTTCAGGATGTTGTTAAAGGAAATTATTCCAACATTCATCTTTCAGCTTTTATTACTGCCTGTGCCGGTAATCGCATGGAGACAGAAGAAATTACTTCACTTACAGAAGCCATGATTAGCTCCGGTCAACGTATCCGTTGGAATAGCAACATGATTGTTGATAAACATTGCATTGGTGGACTACCTGGTAATCGAACCACACCTATTATTGTGTCCATTGTAACTGCTTTTGGCTTAACCATGCCTAAAACTTCATCACATGCCATCACTTCTCCTGCCGGAACAGCCGATACAATGGGGGTACTGACAGAGGTAAACCTTACAATTGAGCAAATCAAAAAAGTAGTAGAAAAAGAAGGTGGTTGTATCGCATGGGGTGGAGCGGCCAGGCTCAGTCCTACCGACGATATTTTGAATAAAGTAGAGAAAGCGTTGGACATTGACAGCGAAGGGCAGCTTATCGCTTCCGTGCTTTCAAAAAAGGTAGCTGCAGGTTCTAACCATGTGATAATAGATATGCCTGTTGGTGAAACAGCCAAAATAAGAAGCATTGATGCTGCCAATGAACTCAAGGTAAAGATGGAAAAAGTAGCCCATACTATTGGCTTAAAGCTGAAAGTGGTTATTACCGATGGTACACAACCGGTAGGCAAAGGTATTGGCCCCACCCTGGAAGCAAGGGATATACTCGCCGTATTGCGAAAAGAACCCAATGCACCCGCAGATTTGAAAGAACGGGCATTATTGCTGGCAGGTGAATTACTGGAGCTTTCCGGTAAGGTCGATTTCGGTGATGGAAATGACAAAGCCAGGCATATTCTTGAATCCG
Source organism: Cyclobacteriaceae bacterium (assembly GCA_029882725.1). Taxonomy (GTDB): domain Bacteria; phylum Bacteroidota; class Bacteroidia; order Cytophagales; family Cyclobacteriaceae; genus JAHEMU01. Next base: position 6,621 of record JAOUKG010000024.1, on the reverse strand, counting down.
GCAAGGCATACGAAAAATTCATGGCTATATGCAAGGCACAAGGGAGGTTCGATGAACCCACATTGGCAAAATACCAGCATAAAATTAAAGCAGGACATTCGGGAACGGTAGTTAGGGTGGATAATAGAAAGCTGGCTAAGATCGCCAAGTTAGCAGGCGCACCAGACGATAAAGCATCAGGGGTAGATTTTTTAACCCCCTTAGGGACAAGGATAGAAAAAGGACAAGTACTTTATGTGATACATGCTGAATCCGAAGGTGAGATGATCTATGCACTGGAATACTATCATTCACAAAAAGACATTTTAACCATACAATAAATAGTGAAGGAAACAGAAACCATACTCTTTGCGCTTCCCGGAAATGAGGAACTTACCAGAAAGCTGGCAGGACAGCTTCAATCTGAAACAGGAGAAACCATTATTCGCCAATTTCCTGATGGTGAAACATACCTTCAGTTAAAATCGGATGTAAATGGGAAAAGAGTAGTGTTAGTTTGTACCCTCCATGAACCGGATAACAAGCTCCTGCCCCTGTATTTCCTCTCCAAAACAGCCCAGGACCTGGGGGCTGATTGCACCTGCTTAATTGCTCCCTATTTGGCATATATGCGGCAGGATAAACGTTTTCATGCAGGAGAAGGGATTACTTCCACCTATTTTGGTTCATTGGTTTCACAGTTTGCCGAAAAGTTGGTTACGGTTGATCCTCATCTCCATCGCAGAAGTACTTTGTCGGAAGTTTATGACATCCCCAATAAAGTGGTACACGCAGCGAATAACATATCTGACTGGATTAAAGACAATATTGCAAATCCTGTACTGGTCGGGCCTGATAGCGAAAGCACGCAATGGGTATCAGAAGTAGCCATAAATGCCGGATCCCCATTTATTGTTCTTGAAAAAATCAGGCATGGAGATAAGGACGTAGAAGTTTCTGTGCCTCAGGTCGAAAACTATAAAAGTCACACCCCCGTTCTGGTGGATGATATTATTTCTACTGCACGAACCATGATTGAGACTGTTGGGCATTTAAAAAGAGCCGGTATGCAAGCTCCCGTTTGTATCGGTATTCACGCTGTGTTTTCAGGTAATGCCTATCAGCAGCTTAAAGAAGCGGGAACAGCAGACATTGTTACATGCAACACGATTCCGCATGAAAGTAATAAAATAGACATAAGCAATATATTAACAGAAGGATATAGACAACTTTGGAATGAATAAACACCTCCATTACATATTATCTCCTTTAATAATCATGCTTATAGTGTTAAACAACTATCCGCTTATTGCCCGGGCAAACAGAGGTTCATGTTTCAGGTGGATGAAGTGAGAAGGGTGATGCTAAAAAAAAGGCTTAAAATATCCCGTTCCCGATTCTATCGGGTTATCAGAAATCCAGTCTATAAAAAAAGGACAAGTTCAAAATTTTATGAACTTGTCCTTTTTTGTGAACCCGGAGGGATTCGAACCCCCAACCTCCTGATCCGTAGTCAAGTGCACTATCCAGTTATGCTACGGGTCCAATTTGATTTTCAACAACAGAGTGAGACGGTGAATTTTAAAAACTTTACTACATCCCTTTTTCTATTGGAGTGCAAAAGTAATTATAATTTTGAATAAGTGTAATAGAATTTACGAATAAAAAATTAATGGATAATGGATAATAAAAAAAAGGCTTGCCCGGCAGGCAAACCTCTTGTGATGATATTAACAAGGTAATGATAATTATGTAAAAAAGCATTTTTATATTAAAAACAATTAAAACTCAATGACTCTTACTTCATTTCCTTGTAAATCATAGGTTTTAATTTCTTTTACATTTTTATTTACGGAAATAGCTCTACCAGATTGTGATTGAAAAGAATTACCCCAATAAAATTCTTTTATAGTAAAACTTCCATCGTGAAAAAAGAATTTTGCAACAATCTCATTTGGTTGAATTTCAACTATCGTATTATTGGCCTCATTTTTATTTTTATAAACTTTTATACTATCATTATTTTGCGAAGCAACAAAGAGTAAATTTTGTTTTGCCGGTATATTAATACTGACCAAACTTTTAGCATCATTCATAACTACAAAACCAGACGCTTCCATTTTTAATGGTTCAAATCCATTTCCTTCTGAATTTAGCAATGCTAAACCAACAAAAGCATCAGCCCGACCTTGCTGTACCTCCATTCCAAAGTCATTCCCTACCAAAATTAAATCATCAAACTGATCATTATTGATGTCGACAATTGAAATACCATATACAGGTGCAGTTTGAGCTATGTCTGGTAACGGATGCATACTGAACTTTCCCATTCCAAGGTTTTCCACCCAGGAAGTTTTCATCCAATCAGCCTTTAATATCAATGCATCATCCATAGTTCCATCTGAAAACATTTCAGAAACGGTAGAAGCACCGAATTCTCCAAATGAATTAAACTTCTTCCTAATACCTGAAAACTGTTTAACAACATCTTCCCAAGGATGGTAAAGATATTCATTTTTAACTCCCAAACTATCACGTATATAACATGATATAAGAGGGTCAATAGTACCATTTTCATCCAAATCTTTAGCATAAACACGAAGCGGATTTTCCTTATTCCCTTTAAAGTAAATATTCTCTCCAAAGTTACCTACAACGTAATCGATATCTCCATCATTGTCTAAGTCTGTAGATGTTATACTATTCCACCAACCAAGGAAACCTTCCAATCCAGAACCACTTGTGATTTGTTGTAGACCACCATTTTTGTTCTCAAAAACTTTTATAGGCATCCATTCGCCAACCAAGATGAGATCAGGCCAAGAATCATTATTAAAATCGGTCCAAACAGCATCACTTATCATACCCGGGTGTAGCAAATCCTCCGATATTTCATTTGTCACGTCAACAAAGCTTATTTTATCCTTTGTACTTTCATTTCTCAAAATGAAACTACGATCTGAATATGGGTAAGCCATTGGTAAAACTCTACTTCCTATAAATAAATCAATATCACCATCTTTATCATAATCAGCACCTTTTACACAAGAGCCGTTAGAAGGGATCATTTGAAGAGCTGTTGAGTCATAGGTGAAATTCCCAAGTCCATCATTTACCATTAAAACATCTTTATAATTATCACTTGCTTTTGGATATTGCGCGGACCCTCTTACAATATATAAATCCAAATCACCATCACCATCAGCATCAAAAAGTAAGGTGCCAGCATCTTCCTCAAGAGCACTCTCGGTTAACTTAAAATTGACTTCACGGATAATAAAATCCCCTGAATCAGATTGCATGAAAAAATGTTCTTTTTCTTTCCTACCTGACCCAATAAACAAATCATCAAAGCCATCATTATTTACATCACCAACAGCCAATGATGGGCCAAATTGAGAAAATTTATGAGGTAATGTCCGTTGAAAATTAAAATCTATAAAATCAATATCCCTATCTTTAAATATCAAACCAGAAGAAGCTACGACGTCTTCAAATATTGTGTTAGGACTAGGATTTACATAATTTAAAAAAACATCAGGATTTAACGTAATATCGACAACCTGATTTCCTTTAACATTTTCAATTTTTTGTCTCATTCCACCTGGCCAAACAACTATTAAGGAATCAATAACGGAAATATTACCCAATCCAAAATGCAAAAAGCTTTCTGTTTTGGAAAGGTACCCCCTTCCAGACAACAAGTTTTTTTTCTGAATATTTCCAGACTCATAAATTTCCACGGTAGCCCCAATTGCTTGAGGATTATTTTTAGATCCTATTAATTTTACCCTTAAAAAATTATTCTTTGTAATATTAGAAGCATTATTTTCAAGCAAAGTTACAGGATCATCTATATTATTGATTATTAAATCAAGATCACCATCATTATCTAAATCACCATAAGCAGCACCACTAGAAAATGTGCCAAAATTTAAACCCCAATCATTGGATACATCTTCAAAAGTTAAATTTCCATTATTTTTAAAAATAAAATTGGGTATTTTTATTTCGGGAATTGCGGCAATAAGTTCTTCTTGACTTACTAGTCTATTGGCCGTAACACGAAAATCAGAAAAATCTCTATCCGTTACATCTCTTGGAAAACCATTCGCAACCAAAAGATCTGTCCATCCATCATTATCATAATCAGCAAACAATGCAGCCCAACTCCAATCTGTTTCTTGTACGTTGGCATAAAGCCCAACATCACCATAAACAGGGAGATTTGTGATAGGATTTAATCCTAAGTTCAATTGAAGAGTATTTCTTGTATATTGGTATTCATAATCATATACACGTGTGAATATTTCCTTTTGATAACTACTTCCTCCTTGGAAAAGCTTTTTTCTTTTATTGTAATAGGGTTGCATTTCAGAAGTAAAAATATCAAAATCACCATCATTATTAACATCGGCAAGATCACTACCCATTGAAGACAAACTCATGTGTTTAAAAATATCTTCAACCTTGTTGGTAAATGTTCCATTTTGATTATTTATATAGATCAAATCATTACTTAAAAAATCATTGGATACATAAATATCTAACCAACCATCGTTATTAAAGTCGTTAATTAAAGTACTATGACTATAACCATGCAGATTAATACCCGCTTTATCAGAGATATCCACAAAAATTGGATGGCCTAAACTATCGTTCCAAATATTTTCAAGCAACCTATCACTACTTATTAATTCACCTTCCTCCCCTTTCGATTTATACCTATTAGGGTCAATTCCTTCAATCCTATTTACTCCAATAAAAAGATCTAAATCACCATCATTATCAAAATCAAAAAATTGAGAATGAGAAGAATGAGTATTGTTGTCTAATCCAAATTCTTTTGCGGACTCTTTAAAAACGGGAATACCGTCTTCATTATTACCAACATTTAGATAAAAAAGATTAACTCTATCTTTGGCAGGTTTACGAAGAGTATTACATACATAAATATCAAGTTTTCCATCCAAATTTAGATCTATTAAAGTGACCCCTGAAGACCACAATAATTTATTTGGTTTTTCAACTTTTGAAACTTTTGAAATATCTTCAAACTTTAATTTTCCTTTATTTAAATAGAGTTTATTATCTACTTGATTACCGGCTAAAAACACATCTTGTAAACCGTCATTATTTAAATCACCTATAGCAACACCGGCTCCATTATAAACAAATTCATTTTCAAGAATATTCAGTGTGTCATTTTCAGTTATTTCATTTACAAAAGTTAAACCCGAAACCGTTGAAGAAACAGAGTTAAACATCGTTTTTTTTGTGTTACAACCGAACCCTAAGCCAACTAAAACAATAATATACAAATATTTATTACCCATCATGATTGTTATAATTAAGAATCAAAATTAAATAAATTCACTCAAAAGAGTATTAGTATATATAAAAAAAAAGGCCCCTACATTAGGGGCCTTTTTTTTTATATATACTAATTAATTAATAACCAGGATTTTGTTGCAAAATAGCTGCACCTTGAATATCAATTTGTGTTTGTGGAATTGGATAGAATTCATTTTTACCTGCGGTAAATTTAGCACCACCGAACTTAGTTACAAGACCAGCAGCATTTTCATGCCCTAAATAGTCATTAAGTACCTGATCAGCAATACCCCACCTTACAAGGTCAAAGAATCTATGGCCTTCACCTGACAATTCGAGTTTTCTCTCCATTCTTAAAGCTGTAGTTGCTTCGGTTTTATTAGCAAACGCAGTATTGTAAGTATCAATTACATAATTAGCAGCATCATTTCCTAAATCATCTTTAACCCAAAATGTAGAATTAGCAGCTCTAGTACGAACCTGATTGATAAGTGCTCTGGCATTTTCTAAGCTTCCCGCTTCTATTTCAGCTTCGGCAGCCATTAAAACAACATCTGCATACCTGATAATAGTATAATTCATAGTAGCATAACCCCTTGTCCATGAGCTTCCATCAGTAAAAGAGTTTTCCTGAGATTTGTAATACACATATTTCTTAGGAGAATATGGACCAGCATAAGCTTGACTTCTAATCCAGTCTTTACCAGGATGAGCAATCCAATCTAAATAAGGTATACCTCTTCTTCCAATTGAGTGATCAATTCTAGGATCAAGCGGATTAGCATCGGGAGTAAAAGCTGCTGTAGATTCTACTAAATAATCAGTAACAAGTTCATTAGCAGCATCGTTGTAAGAACCATCCAATAAAGGAAGACCATTAACATCGGTTCTAAATGAATTTGCTAATTCAAAACTAGGTTGAAAGAAACCACAACAGTTACCCGGACCATCAAGCCCTGTATTATAAGGATAATTTAAGTCATCAAAATAATTGGCATTTTGAGTACTACCTGAGTTGTTTGATGATTCAACATCAAAAATAGCCTCGGCGTGATTATCATTTTCCGCATTATATATATCCGCATAATTATCTAAAAGAGCATACTTCAAACCATTTGTAGTTTCCCCATTAGTCATTACACTATTGAACCAAGTAAGTGCATCAGCGTATTTTTGTTGATACAATAAAGCTTTTCCCATATAGGCAGCAGCAGCCCACTTATTTACACGACCAGCTTGAGCTTGAGTAGAAGGCAGTTTGTCAAAAGCAAATTGGAAATCAGCTTCAATTTGACTCCACACATCAGG
>JAOUKG010000603.1 GCA_029882725.1 Cyclobacteriaceae bacterium | reverse complement strand
GGTATGTTTCATTATAAAAATCCGATTAAAGGGAACTGGTATTGGGTACAGAAATACTCTGCAGGAATGTATTTTTCAGAATATCAATTTGATAATGACAGATTTAGACCCGGGGGAGTTAATTCTTTGCGGGGATATCTTGATAGGGAATTTTTTGCAGATCAGTTTTTATTAATGCAGTCAGAGTTTAGATATTACAGTACTAAATCCACCTATTTTAATTTCTTTTATGATGCTGGAATTTTATCCAGAATAAAAACTTCAAATAAATTAATGGGTTTTGGATTAGGAATGAATGTAGAAACGGGTAAAAAAGGTTGGTTGCAATGTTATATGGCTTTGGGTAAAAGGGAAAAAAATAAAATTGATATATCGCAAACCCTCGTTCACGTGGGTTATATTGCAAAATTCTGATACATTTGAAGTTAAAATGAAAAAGTATTTCTTTTTTTTACTGGTTTTATCTGCCTTGCCGGGTTTTGGACAAAATGAAGTTTCAAACCTGAATAGTAGGCTTTATTATTTTAATAATGGCGAAAAAGTTTATTCTGAAGATTCTAAAACCTTACATTTTGATCTGAAGAGAAGGGAAATACGAAGTTTTCCACTTCGTATTCAATCATCCGGGGATGTATTTTTATTTATAAATAATGCTCTTTTTAAAAAAGGTAAGGAATTACAAATACATGAAAAGGACCTGAATAGTGGTAATTCCTTTCTATTAACAATTTACAGTTTTGATAAAAACAATGATCTAAAAATAGGCATTGGTGAAACGGTATTTTTTGATCCATCTGAAGGACAATTGAAGGATAAAAGGGTCGGTTATGGGTATAATAATTTTATAAATATTGTTTTTGTAATTTTCCTCATTGTCTTTTCTGTTGTAAAGGTCTCTTTAGGAAGGGATATCGTTGATTTTTTCAAGTTAGGATTTATGTTTTCCTCAAGGAACCGTGATGAGAATATCTTTCGAAATAGATTGATGAGTCCTCCAACACTGGCATTTATAATAATTTACAGTCTGATTATCTCATTTTTAATATTTGTAGTTCAGGGGGAAAGTTATATTAGTGAAAGTTTGGGGTTTTTAATTGGAAATTGGCTTCTTTGGACACTGGCTTTTATTGTTTTGTTGTTCTTAAAATCCGGGTTGATTCGTTTGTTTTTATATATATTTAATATATCAAAAGTTTTTCCTTTTCATTTCTATAATTATTTGCGAATAAGTGTGGCTATATTGATGGTTACTGCCCTTTTTGCATTTCTTTTATCATGGACAATTCCTTATTATAACAGCAATAAAATTATAATCTACGCATTGATTTTTGGAGCTTTTTTGAGGACAATATTTGTGTTTTTAAAACTAAATAGTGAAGTGGGTTATAAAAATTTCCATTTATTTTCATACCTTTGCGCCACAGAATTATTGCCATTTTTTTGGATAGCATTTATAGGCAAAAATTTCATCGAATTATAAAATCATAAATTGTAGAAAGGAGTTCAAATGGTTGATGTTATAAAGGACAGACTTAAGAAAGTAGAAAGTATATTGGTATCACAGCCAGCGCCTGTTGATGAAAATTCCCCTTATCTTAAACTGGCAGAAAAATATAATATAAAAATTGATTTTCGGCCTTTCATACAGGTAGATCCTGTATCTACAAAGGAATTCAGAAAACAAAAGATTGACATTTTAGCACATACTGCCATTATTTTTACTTCAAGGAATGCTGTGGATCACTTTTTTGCCATTTGCAATGAGCTTAAAATTGAAATGCCTGCTACGATGAAATATTTTTGTATTTCTGAACAGACCTCGTACTATCTACAGAAATATATTACGATAAGAAAAAGAAAGATTTTTGTAGGGCATAGAACGGCTACTGATCTTCTTGAAATTGTTAAAAAACATAAAGACGAGAAATATCTGTTTCCTTGCTCTGATATAAGGAAGGGAGATATCCCTGAATTTTTTGAACAGCATGGGTATCAATTTACCGAGGCTATTATTTACAGAACTGTGGCGTCTGATTTAAGTGATTTGGATAATGTTTATTATGACATTATTGCCTTTTTTAGCCCAAGTGGGATTAATTCACTTTTTGTGAATTTTCCTGATTTCAAACAAAATGATACTAGAATTGCGGCTTTTGGGCCTACTACCGCAAAAGCCGTACTTGATAATAATCTAATTCTTGATATTGAGGCTCCTCAGCCCAATGCCCCTTCCATGACAGGGGCTATCGAAAATTACATAAAGCTTGCAAACGCATTGAAATAACCGGGGTTAATCGCTAGATTTAAACTTATGCGATTAACCGGTAAGCCTGTTTTATGTAATTATTATATCACCTACAGGTGCAATGCCTCTTGTAGTTTCTGTGATATTTGGGAAAAACCATCTCCTTATTCTACTCTTGAAAATGTTGAAAAAAACCTGATTGATCTAAAGAAACTGGGGGTAAAAGTTATTGATTTTACAGGAGGAGAGCCCTTATTGCACAGAGAAATTGAGCTATTATTGAAAAAAGCCAAAGAATTAGGCTTTGTAACTACCCTTACCACCAATGGGTTATTATATCCCAAGAAAGCAGTTAAAATACATAAACTTGTAGACATGCTACATTTTAGTCTGGATTATGCTGATGCTGAAAAGCATGATAGTTCCAGAGGAACAGCTTGTTTTTCAAAGGTCATAGAGTCAATTGAAGTGGCTTTGTCATTGGGTGAACGGCCGGATATTTTATTTACAGCCTTCAACAATAACATTGACGAAATTGAAAAAGTGTATACTGAGGTAGTTGTTCCAAATAATCTGATTTTAATATTGAATCCTTCATTCTCTTACAATGGTATAGGAGAAGAATTAACCGAGACATCATTAGTTACCTTGCAAAGTTGGGGT
>JAOUKG010000604.1 GCA_029882725.1 Cyclobacteriaceae bacterium | reverse complement strand
AGATGTTAATTCAACAACAGAAGTGATGATCAGGACAATTTGTAAACCCGACAAAAACAAAGTCACCCTTAATCTTCCTGACAAATATGTTGGTAAAAACATTGAAATTATTGCTTTTTCTACTGACGAAGGTATGGATGAAAAACATGATAAGGCTATTTCCTTTACGGTTTTAAAAACTACAAAAGCAGATTATACTTTTAACCGTGACGAAGCTAATGAACGGTAAGGTATTTCTTGACACCAACATTATCGTTTATGCCCATACTGATTATGATAGAAGGAAACAAATAACAGCCCAAAAATTGATCAGGGAAGAAGACACCTGCATAAGTACTCAGGTTTTACAGGAAACTGCTAATATCCTCTCAAAAAAGTTTAACCAAACCTGGGCGGACATTATCAAGGTATTACAGGATGCAGCTAACAACAGCAAATTACATAACAATAGTCAATCCACGATTCTGTTGGCATGCAAAATTGCCGGCAAGTATAAATATTCATTTTACGATAGCTTAATTATTGCAGCATCTGTTGAATCTGATTGTGAGCAATTATTGTCTGAGGATTTACACGATGGACAGGAAATTGAAAAATCTCTGACGATTATTAATCCCTTTTCTTCGTCTATTAAAAAGCAGAGCGAGTAAAAAAGAAGGGGTGACACGCTCCTTGTTAAAAACGTACGGGTAGTTGTCTGAATTAAGATGAATAGGATTAAATGATTAATGGATGTGTAGGAAGGCAATCATAGTTTTCATTCAATCAGCTAAACCTGCCCGACTTCGTCTAGCAGGCAGGTCACACTTCCAACCCAAAGTTGCGGTATTTGTCTGAAGCAGGATTTTCAGGATTGACTTACTCTGGATGACCAAAGGCCAAAACGCGCACTTCGACAAAAAACAGTAAAACGCCTACAGGAAATCGAGACCATGGACCCCGACATCAAAGACAAACTCTTCTTCCTGATCGATACTGTTATTCTGGACACCAATGCGCAAAAAGTTTAATTGCAGTGAGGCGATTTTGTCGATGCTTGAACCACCGGGCGAGATGCTCTATGGGATTGATAGGTCGTAGCAATGCTTCGCTAATGCAACACCTAAGACCAAGGTGGGGTTGTTATTATATATCACAGGGGCGTAGCCCTGAAATCTTCGTGGCAAAATGATAAACGTTAATAAAAGGGGCGTAGCCCTGAAATCTTATTTACTATGGGCAATACATACAACTCTTTGCCCAAAACATTTTCTCTGTCCAGGGAAATGAAAACCTTCTCAAAGAATCCTTCCGGGATGAACTGGAAAAAGTAATCTACGGCATCGTTGCATATCACAAATACCGGATTTAAAAGGTACAAGTTGCACTTCGCTAAACTTGCGCCAGGGAAGGGAGAAAGTCCGCCACAAATTGTAAATTTATTAATCGGTGTGGCTATAAGCAAATAGCAAAGTTAGTACTTTCTAATTCCCACACATCATAACCCAGCGTTGTATGCAATACTTGTACCGAATCCCTGCACGGTAAAAATCCGTACATATGAAATAGGATACGGAAAATATCCGTACCTTTGTATAAAAGACGATAATTATGGGAGTACAAAAGCAAGAAAAAGCAAGGTTTGATACCAGGATGCCATTAGAGCAAAAGCAGTTATTTGAGAAAGCTGCTATACTGGGTGGATACAGAAATCTTACTGATTTTGTTATTGTAACTGTTCAAAACAAAGCTAAAGAGATCATAGAGGAAAGAGAACAAATTATTGCATCCCAAAAGGACAAAGAAATTTTTTTTGATTCTTTGATTAATACTCCAAAGCCAAATAGTGACTTACTTTCTGCAAAAGATGAATATAACAAATTGTTTCCTAAATGAGTTATTTGACTGAACCGCTTGATTCCAGGCATAACAGAAATAATTTTTCATGTGGAAAAGATTTATTGGACAATTATTTTTTACGACAGGCAAAACAGGATGTTAAAAGAAAACTTTCGGCTTGCTTCGTGTTAATTGACAGGGAAACAGATCGTATTTCCGGATATTATACATTATCAAGTAGTAGCATCTCGAATGATTTGATTCCAGATTCATTTAAAGAGAAGTTGCCAAAATCATATTTATCAATTCCTACAATACTTTTAGGCAGGTTAGCAATTGATAGAGATTTTCAAGGGAAGGGTATTGGTAAGATACTATTAATAGATTCTTTAAAAAGATGTTTCGATACCTCTGATTCAATTGGAGCTTTTGCTGTAATCGTAGATCCATTGGATAAAGAAGCGGAAAGGTTCTATAAAAAATATGGCTTTATAAAGCTACCTGATAGTGGAAAGATGTTTCTTCCAATGAAAACAATAAAAGAGCTATTTGAATAATGTACTGTATTCAATACCCAATAGACCAAATGCCGGGAAAAGGGGTATTTCGGACATTCTAGCCCTTGTCAGCTTTTTGACACTGCGGACAGGAACGTACTCCTAAAACCGCTACTTGCCTTATTGCGGGACCACAAATTCAAAATGAAAAGAATAAAGGGCATCGGGAATTCTTATAAAATTGAAATTTAATATACTAAATTAGGGTGATGAAAGTTATTTTATTCGTTTTGACCTTATTAGTTGTTTTATCATGTAATGAGAATGATAGCGAAGATGTTATTAAACAAGAAAATGGATATGTTTGGCTTAGTGGTGGCTTAGCTTATTGTGCTGAACAGATACATCTTGACAATGGGGATACCTTAATAGTTTCTTCTATGAAAATATTTTCCTTTACCTCGGGAGACAGGGTAAATGTAAAATTTAGAGAAATGGGAACGAATGAGTTTTGTCCTCCAAGGATGGATTGTGAAATAATTGAAATAAAAAAAGTTGATTAGCCTGGCTGGACAATGTCGTTTAAGCCTATT
>JAOUKG010000602.1 GCA_029882725.1 Cyclobacteriaceae bacterium | reverse complement strand
GTAAAAGATGTTTTGGAGGACAGGGGTTTAAAGCCCATTGTTCTTAACAAAAAGGAGTATTTTAGTCAAACGGGTTTTTGTGAGGTACTGGTTGAACAAGACGAATTAATTATGGCAATAAAAATAATACAGGATGAAATCCAGTTTAAATAAATACAATAATCTTACCCAACGTGTTATTTCAGGCTTGATAGGGGCAACGGCTATAATAGGATCTGCCTATTTAGGGGAATGGTTTTTCCTGGTTGTTTTTTTATCGATTTGTATGTTTACAATTTGGGAATTTTACAATCTGGTAGGTTTGGATGGTATGATTCCTCTAAAGACGTTCGGATCTCTAAGCGGAGGATTCATTTTCTTAATGTTTTTTCTGGTTGAAAGAGGAACTCTTTCTGATAAGTTTTTCTTTCTGATTTTTCCATTGGTTTCGGGTATATACCTCATAAAACTTTACCGAAAATCAGATACAAAGCCTTTTGCCAATATTGCTATTACATTTCTGGGGATTTTGTATGTGGCACTACCCATTTCCCTGTTTAACCTTGCCGCATTCCATTTAGGAAGAGGAACCTACAGTTATGAAATAATCATTGGTATCATGGTTATTCTATGGGCTTCAGATTCAGGTGCATATTTTGCGGGTATTAAGTTTGGAAAAAGAAAATTATTTGAAAGAATATCGCCCAAAAAATCTTGGGAAGGAAGTATAGGAGGAGCTATTACAGCCATAGCCGCTGGTTTTTGTTTATCTCATTATTTTCATGTCCTTACACCTGTGCAGTGGTTGGTGGTTTCCATTATTATTATAATTAGCGGTACATACGGCGACCTTGTAGAATCACTTTTTAAAAGAAGTATAGCTATCAAAGACTCTGGGTCTATTATACCGGGTCATGGAGGTTTCCTGGATCGATTTGACAGTTTGCTCTTATCAATGCCTTTTATTGTGGCTTATATAGAGATAATATAGGTTTTCTAAAATAAAATTTATGTTCAAATAATACCTTCTTGCTGCCAATTAAGTGCAGTCCGTTACCACTTATAAAGGCAACTTATGATGTCAATAAAATTGAGTTGTTTGTCAAAGTCGCAGAAGGGTCAAAAAAGTTGAATTTTTTATTTCGGAAATGTCTTAGCTAAAAAATTCATTTGTCTCATTATTTTCATGTCAAATTGAAAGTCCGAATTGCCGAAAATGAAATTATTATACTCAGAGGCAAACAATAATTTCATTTTTTTGAATTCTTAAAGGTTTATTCTTATAAATTTGCATCACTAACCAACCCGATCAAATACTATGGGATATATTGAACCTGCTCCCCTTAAGGACAGGGAGAATCCTTTCGAAGCGATGATGTCACGGTTTCAGATCGCTTCCCAGATTTTAGGACTTGATGAAGAAATTTACAATGTCCTTAAAAACCCCACTAAACAAGTTATTGTTTCCTTACCTATTACAATGGACGATGGATCAATACGAGTTTTCGAAGGCTATCGTGTTATCCACTCCAATATTCTGGGGCCCTCCAAAGGGGGAATCCGCTTTGATCCGGGTGTACATCTGGATGAAGTGAAGGCATTGGCTGCCTGGATGACGTGGAAATGTGCCGTGGTTGATATCCCATATGGCGGTGCAAAAGGGGGAATTACCTGTAATCCACGGGAAATGTCGAGTGGTGAAATCGAAAGATTGATGAGAGCTTATACCACTTCCATGATTGAAATATTTGGTCCCGATCGTGATATTCCAGCCCCCGACATGGGTACCGGACCCAGGGAAATGGCCTGGTTAATGGATTCCTACTCACGAGCTCAGGGTATGACTGTAAATGCTGTAGTAACGGGCAAACCCCTTGTACTTGGAGGTTCTTTGGGAAGAACCGAAGCTACAGGCCGTGGGGTAATGGTGTCTGCTTTAGCTGCCATGCAAAAATTAAAAATTAATCCATATACTGCTACTTGTGCTGTTCAAGGGTTTGGAAATGTGGGATCCTGGGCTGCCCGTTTATTGATAGAACGAGGCGTGAAAGTTGTGGCTGTAAGTGATATTTCAGGAGCTTTTTATAATGAAAATGGACTGGATATTGAAGCTGCAGTAATTTACAGAGATCAAAATAAAGGCTCTTTAGAGGGTTTTCCCGGGGCTGAAAAAATACCCGGTGATTCTATTCTTTCACTGGAAGTTGATGTTCTTGTGCCGGCAGCGACAGAAGATGTTATTACATTCAGTAACGCCAATGATATAAAAGCAAAATTGATTGTGGAAGGAGCTAATGGTCCTACTTCATCAAGAGCAGATAAAATAATTTCAGACAAAGGCATAATGGTGGTGCCCGATATTTTGGCGAATGCAGGAGGGGTAACAGTTTCTTACTTCGAATGGGTACAAAATCGTTTGGGATATAAATGGACAGAGGAGCGCGTAAATCGTCGTTCTGACCGGATAATGAAAGATGCATTTGACAAAGTGTACAAAACTTCAATCAATTATAATGTAAATATGAGAATTGCAGCTTATATTGTCGCCATAGATAAAGTTGCGAAAACCTATAAATATCGAGGCGGATTTTAATAAATATGAAAATACATAAGGAAGGGTATAAGATACTAATAGTTTTGTTTGTTTTGTTGGATGTGATTGGAGTGTTAACCTACCTCTATGTACCTGCACCATTTAACTACTTAATTTATTTTGCAGAGGTTGTTGTCTTTATTTTGGTATTACAGTTTTTCCGTGATCCTAAAATTACGCTAACATTGGGTGAGAACCTTGTTGTTGCTCCGGCCGATGGGAAGGTAGTAGTAATTGAAGAGACAGAAGAACCAGAATGTTTGAAAGATCGCAGAAAACAGATTTCTATTTTTATGTCACCACTCAACGTGCATATTAATAGAATGCCTGTTTCCGGA
>JAOUKG010000600.1 GCA_029882725.1 Cyclobacteriaceae bacterium | reverse complement strand
CCCTTTAGTTATCGCATCTGTTACTTCGTTTGCTTTACCTAAGCCATATCCAACAACACCATTTCCATCTCCCACAACAACAATTGCAGAAAAACTAAATCGACGACCACCTTTTACCACTTTAGCTACACGCTTTATGGCCACAACCTTTTCTTTCAGATCGATTTCGCTAGCTTTTACTTTTTTTATATTACTTTGAGACATGCTTATTAAAATTTAAGACCTCCTTCACGGGCACCTTCAGCAAAAGCTTTCACCTGACCATGATATTTATACCCATTTCTATCAAAAACTATACTGCTTATTCCGGCAGCAGTTGCTTTTTCCGCTAAAGCTTTTCCTACTTCTTTGGAACTTTCAATATTTACATTTGCTTTCTTACCTATTTCGGCAGAAGCAACTGCAACAAGAGTATGCCCCTTTAAGTCGTCAATTAATTGTCCATATATTGCCCTATTGCTTCTATATACAGATAGCCTGGGTATATCAGCTGTACCAGAAATCTTTCTTCTGATGCCTTTTTTTAATCTAACTCTTCTTGTACTATTTGTACTAGCCATAATGGTTATTATTTAGCGGCTTGTTTACCAGCCTTCTTACGTACGAATTCATTTACAAATCTAATACCTTTTCCTTTGTAAGGCTCAACTTTTCTTAATGACTTAATTTTTGCAGCCATTTGTCCAAGTAGTTGTTTGTCTATAGACTCCAGTGTTACTACCGGGCTTTTTCCTTTTGCTGTTTCGGCTGAAACAACTATTTCAGGAGGAAGACCCACATAAATATTATGTGAATATCCAAGACTTAATTCCAAGGTATTACCAGTTGCGGTTGCTTTATACCCCACACCTCTTAATTCTAATTCGGCCTTATAACCCTCACTAACTCCAACAACCATATTATTGATCAAAGATCTATAAAGACCGTGAAGTGCTTTATGTCTTTTTTGTTCAGTGGGTCTTTTAACCTCTATTGTACTCTCAGTGATCTCTAAATCAAATTCATTTAAAATCAATTGAGTTAGTTCACCTTTAGCACCCTTTACAGTAACCAATCCACTATTTTTATCATATTGGCAGGTAACTCCTGAGGGGACATTGATTATACTTTTTCCTATTCTTGACATCGTTGTTATATTAATAAACGTAACATAAAACCTCACCACCTACTTCCTGTACTCTGGCTTCCTTATCGGTCATTAAGCCTCTGTTAGTAGAAAGAACAGCAATACCAAGCCCGTTTAATACCCGGGGAATCTCCGTAGCTTGCACATACTTTCTTAAACCAGGTTTACTGATTTTTTCAAGATGAATTATAGCAGGTTGCCGTGTTTCTCTGTCGTATTTTAAGGCAATTCTTATTTTACCTTGATTATCTTCTGTTTCTTCAATTTTGTATTGCAGAATATACCCTTTCTCCTGAAGAACTTTTGTCAATTCCTTTTTAAGGTTTGACGCAGGTACTTCGACGGTTCTATGACCCGCCTTAATCGCATTGCGAAGACGTGTCAGGTAATCTGCTATTGGATCCGTGATCTTACTCATATATCTATAAAGTTGTTGCACCCTCAAACGGGGGTGCAAAGTTAAGCAACTATTTCTAATTTTAAAAAGAAAGAATTCAATTTACCAACTTGATTTTGTAACTCCAGGAATTTTACCCTCTGAAGCCATATCTCTGAAAGTTACTCTTGAAATACCAAACTTTCTCATATATCCTTTCGGCCTACCTGTAAGTTTACATCTATTATGCAATCTTACTGCAGAACTGTTACGGGGTAATTTGTCTAACCCTTCCCAGTCACCGGCCTCTTTCAAGGCTTTTCTCTTAGCTGCATACTTGTCAACTAATACTTGTCTTTTCTTTTCTCTAGCTATTACTGATTTTCTAGCCATAATTTTTAGCTTTTACTAGTGCTGGCGAAGGGCATTCCAAACGCCTTTAACAATTCATAACTTTCTTCATCGGTATTGGCATTAGTTACAATAGTAATGTCCATACCGTTAATTTTATTCACCTTTTCAATACTGATTTCAGGGAAAATAATTTGTTCTTTGACACCCAGAGTATAATTTCCTCTACCATCAAAACCTTTATCACGAATTCCTTTAAAGTCTCTAACTCTTGGAAGAGCTATATTCATCAACCTGTCAAGAAATTCAAACATTTTATCTCCACGCAAAGTCACTTTGGCACCAATTGGCATTCCTTCTCTAAGTTTAAAGTTGGAAACCGAAATTTTAGCAATCGTTGGAACTGCTTTTTGACCAGAAATCTGACTTAACTCTTCAACCCCTATATCAATAAGTTTTTTATCCCCTACAGCATCCCCTAAACCTTTATTAATAACGATTTTTTGAATTCTGGGAACTTGCATTATAGATTTGTAAGAGAATTTTTCCTTCATCTTTGGAACAATCTCTTGTAAATACGTGTCTTTTAATCTAGGATTAGCCATTGTTTATAAATTCTCCTGTTTTCTTAGAATACCTTTGCAATTTTCCTTTTTCATTAAGTTTTCGTCCTACTCTGGTAGCATTACCAGTAGCGGGGTCAATCAACATTAATTTACTTAAGTTAACTGGGGCTTCAGTTTTTGTAATTCCTCCTTCGGGGCTTGTAGCTGAAGGTTTATTGTGTTTTGTAACTACTTTTACATCTTCCACAATTGCCTGTCCTTTCGATACTATAATCTCAAGAACTTTACCGGTTTTGCCTTTATCATTACCTGATAGTACTTTTACGGTATCCCCTTTTCTTATATGAAATTTCTTTGCCATGATTGCGAATTTTATAACACCTCAGGTGCCAGTGAAACGATTTTCATAAATTGTTTTTCTCTTAATTCACGAGCTACGGGGCCAAAAATTCTTGTGCCACGAGGTTCATCGTTACTAGTAAGTAAAACAGCT
>JAOUKG010000601.1 GCA_029882725.1 Cyclobacteriaceae bacterium | reverse complement strand
CATCGATCAATACTTTCACAATAAATAAGCCCTTCATTTATATTAGGAATGTTTATTCAAGGTACGGGTGAAATTAAAACAAGTTTACAAATTCACTGGGCAATAAAGTGTAATTGCAAATAATATTGATTAAAATCAGGAATGATTTGTGACAACAGGTGATTCGTGAGGTTCAGGCATTAAATTTTTCAAAATGATTCGATATAAGTTCGCTAATGAAACAGATCAGGAGTTTGCCTCCACACTAAAAAAAAGGGTAAATGATTATTTCAAGGATAATAATCTGAGTAAAAATGCTAATAAGCAGATGATAATAAAAACAGTTATTGCCATGTCTGTTTATTTAGTTCCCTTTTTCATAATGATTTTTGGAAATATTACTCAAATTCCATTGCTATTTGCTCTTTGGATAGCCATGGGTTTTGGAAAGTGTTTCATCGGCACTTCTGTAATGCACGACACTCTTCACGGATCCTATTCAAAAAACAAAACAGTGAATTTCCTGATGGGAATATCTGTATTAGTACTGGGCATAGCTCCTTCCATTTGGAAAATACAACACAATGTTTTGCATCATACTTATACAAATATTGAACATGCCGATGAAGACATTCAGCCGAGGTTTGTTTTGAGATTTACGCCCAATCAACCCCGTAGGTGGTTCCATAGATATCAGCATATTTATTCCGTTTTTTTCTACGGCTTGCTTACTCTCGTATGGGTGGTAATCAAAGATTTTTTCAAATTAATTGATTACAAAAAAAAGGGCTTAGTGAAATCAGGCGCTTCTTACTATCTCCACCATTTGGAAATTGTTGGGCGAAAAATAATCTATTTCGCTGTTTTTCTGGCTCTTCCCATTTATATTTTACCTATTCCCGTCTGGATGACCGTGGTCATGTTTATCACGATGCACTTTGTTACAGGTGTTATGCTGAGCTTGATATTCCAAACAGCCCATGTGATACCCTCCTCTGATTTTATTGAACAGGAAGAAGAGAAAATTGAAAGGAACTTTTCTGTACACCAAATTCTTACTACCTCCAACTATGCAATGAACAACAAGTTTCTTACCTGGTGTATTGGAGGGTTGAATTTTCAGGTAGAACATCATCTATTTCCTTCAATTTGTCATGTACACTATGCCAGTTTATCTAAAATTGTACAACAAACTACCAAGGAATTTAATCTTCCTTATCATTCACATCACACTTTTGGGGCTGCCATCAATAGCCATTTTAAACAATTGAAAGATCTGGGAAGAGGTTAAATTCAATTTATCAATTCTTGATCTTGGTTTGCCTGTATAAATCTTTCATTTCAACTACTTTCAGGCTGTCGTCTGTTAAAGAATAAACTGAAAACATCATAACTCCGGAGCTGTTGCCCGAGAGTCCGTATTCCATAACTGATCTGAATTCTTCAGGAGTTATTATGCCCGGATCGTTATGTGCCTGAACAATAGGCCATATTTCAGTACCGGTACCCCACTCCTCAGTTTTATCAGATATCCAATCTATGTATTCCTTTACCCAAAAGGGGGACCTTCCCATTTTTTGATGATATACCATAGGTGTCAATACATCGGCAAGTGAGTCTAATGATTGCATATCTAAACCAAGTGTACGATACAATGCACTATCGTATTCATGGGGATACCAGGGACAATAATACAAACCCAGAAGGCTATTTTCTTGATACTTTTTTAAGATATCCCGAAACTCCCTTACTACATTAGTAATAATACTGGCTCGCCACTTTCTCCATTCCTTATCATGATTTTTCAAAATAAATGAAGCCTGACGCGCTGTTGAACCTTTTGGGATTTCCAATTCAGAATAAGATTTAAAAAGATTTATACAACGGTTGCAAAAGCAGGTTTCAGGTAATATAGGTTCCGGGGTTTCAAATTGCGCATGCCAATGTAAATAATCCAACCAAACGCCATCAACCTCATTTTTTCCCAAAAAATCTTCTAATTCGTCTCTTTTGGATTGTATGAAACCAGAATCTGTAACACAGATACCCATAAACCAATCTGCGGGAGGAGCTTTCTCTCCTTTTTCATTTATTGGCCAGGCTTCAGGGTGATCTTTCAGGTATTCCTTGCCATTTAATAAAGGGAATTCTATGAATATCTTGATACTGTCATGCCGTAATTGATCATAAAGATCTGTAGTTAGCGCGCTTTTTCTCGCAAAAACAGCATTGATTCCAAGATCACTTAATCTGGGATGCATTTTCATTAAAGATTCCGGATTTCCATAGATCCCTTTTATTATTTCCGATTCTGAAACCCGGGAATGATCTAAATGGGAATGATCCATATTTTGATTCCGACAGGAAATTAAAACGAGAACAGACAATAAAAGATAAATTATGTACGATATTTTCATGCAGCATTCCTTTTCAAAATGAAAAAATTGATATCAAACTATAAATTAATAAATTTCCAACTATAAATGAAAAAGAAGGGTCTTTACACTACAAAACAAAGAAAAGATGTTGAAGTTACATTATTTTATAATAGCACTTTTAGTCACTTTTTGTGTGGCGTGTGAGAAAGAACTGCAACCCGAGAGTTGTGAATTTGAGGCAACCGTAGTTGATCTTACCGGACTCGATGGTTGTGGTTTCATCCTTCAAATGGAAGATGGCACCCGGTATGAGCCGGTTCATATTCTATATTGTGGCACTCCCGGTAATGATGGCAATTTCGATGTTCCCGACGACCCATTAATAGGTTTTGAGTTTTACGATGGTCAAAAGGTAAGTTTTTCATTCGAACCCATTGAAATGGCCTCGATTTGCATGGTAGGTCAAACCATCAGGGTAACTTGTCTATCGGAGATTGTTAGTAACAATATAAAATAATTCACCTAATATATTTAGTTTCTTGCATATAATGGTAG
>JAOUKG010000599.1 GCA_029882725.1 Cyclobacteriaceae bacterium | reverse complement strand
CCCTTTGTGAATAGCACACCTCAACTATTTCCTCCATTAAACGATTATGCGTGTCCTTACCGTCCTTACTGGGTTGATTTTGCCGGGAAGGATTTAGATGGAGACTCTCTGGTTTATCAATTGGTAAATCCTTTAAGTACCCAGTTCAATTCGGCCTTGCCCCCCAACGGTCAAAATTTACCTGCTCCCTACAATACTGTGGTCTGGAGAGCTCCTTTCAGTTTATCAAATATATTGAATGGAATACCCGATATGAGTATTTCCGATGATGGTTTTTTGTCATTAACCCCCAAAAGTCAGGGGTTATTTGTATTTGCTGTAAAAGTAGATGAATACAGAAATGGAATAAAAATAGGACAGGTGAGAAGGGATTTTCAGTTGTTGGTGGTAGATAAATGCCCTAAAGCAGAACCCCCGTTGGTTTCGGGTAAAAAGTTGGCAGATGCCGATTTTACCTACACAAACACTATGTCTGTTACCTTTAATCAAAGTATTGCCGATGAAGAAAGATGTATTCAAATTCAGGTTTCAGATGAGGAATCATTACTGCTGACCGAAAATTTTTCTGAGAAAATTAAGGTAAAGGCCATTCCATTGAATTTTAAAGGCGATATAAGTGAGGTTTTACCCGACATTGTTTTTACTACATTAACCAATGGAAGCACTTTCAATTTTGATGTGTGTTTTCCCGAGTGTCCATATCTTGAGGAAGGCCCTTTTGAAGTGGGAATTGTAGCATTTGATGATGCCTGTACTTTACCTCTTTCTGATACATTGCGGATAACTGTAAATGTGCAACCACCGCCTAATAATGAGCCCTATTTTGCCAATGGAAACGAAATTTATATAGAAGTTAACGAAAAGAAAGATGGTTTTTATTCAACTGATATCGTTGGCCTGGATTTGGACCCTGATCAATTGTTCATAGATATTTTCCCCATGGACTTTGTGCCCGAAGAGTTTGGTATGTCATTTAATACTTATCTTAATGAACCTGGGCAAATAAAAACTCGTTTCGATTGGAATTATGATTGTATCCAAACGAGTTTCGATAAGAAAACCTATTTTGAAACAATCCTGGTGTTGGATGACATGGATCAATGTCTTTTTGCTCATCCCGATACCTTAAAATTGATCGCCAAAATCAACTTGCCTCCCAATACTTTCCCGGATATTTATAGTGAGGATTTGGGTACAAAAACTGATAATTATTTTCGAATTGAACAGGAAATCACTAAAAGCATTGACTTTAACGTGTTTGCAGAAGATTTTGACAACGATCTTATTAAAATAATAGGAGAGGGAGCAGACTTTTCCCTCGATCAATACAATGTACAGTTTCCTGAAAAACAAGGTACAGGAAACCCGGGAATAGGAAATAATTTTCACTGGGATTTATCCTGTGACCTCTTCAACCTTGATCAGCAAGATAGTTTTCGCTTTTATCTAATGGTGGAAGATTTTGATTATTGCAATATTACTTCCAGGGATACACTAACAGTAGATATCATTGTTAACGAAAAACTAAACACATTCCCCGACGTAACATTCACAAGCATGAATACATTCACAACTATCTCCGGGAATGAAGGTTATGTAAATGTAAATGACCCTGTAAACATTGAAGTAGCATTAAAAGATATTCAGGCAGGTTTTCTAACCCTTGAATTAAAGGCAGTTCAGGTAAACGGGCAGGACGTATTGCAGGATATACAGTTTGATGATGTTTCAGGAATTAAAGATATTGCTTCAAACCTAATCTGGAATCCCGATTGTAAGGCAATTGATTATTTAGAGCCTCAAACAAAATACACCTTTATTTTTTACGGTACAGACGAAGATTGTAAGACATTTTTGGAGGAACCTATTCTCTTCTACCTTACTATAAGAGACACTAAACCTCCTACTCCTCAATACGATATTCCGAATGTTTTTACACCTAATGGGGATAAAACCAATGATTTTTTTGCTATCGAATGGACGGGCATTGATGGAAAAACCTACTACACTTTACCAGAAGATAATTGCGCAAATAGTTTTCAGGAGATTAAAATATTCAATCGATGGGGTAGGGAAGTTTTTCAAAGTGACGACAGAAGGTTTAAATGGGAAGGTGGAGGATACCCCGCTGGTGTATATTACTATTACATTCAGTTTACCGAGTCAGAACACAAAGGAATAATCAGCATGTTGTATTGATGGTCGTAGAATTGAATTAGTATTTACTACTTTAAATTAGATTTGAGAAAACGCTTTTGAAATGCTTTCAATAATATCGGTGGCAATCATGGATTGTTCGCCCTTTTCTTTTTTAGCTAAATCTCCGGCCAAACCATGTAAATAAACCCCGGCCCGCGCAGACCATTCCGATGTATAACCCTGTCCCAGAAGGCTGGTTATGATTCCTGTGAGTGTATCACCGCTTCCTGCGGTAGCCATACCGGGATTTCCTGTAGTGTTGAAGGAGGTTGTTCCCGATGGGTCTGTTATCGTTGTATGATGCCCTTTTACCACTACAATGCATTGGTATTTTTCAGAAAAGGCCTTCTGAAGGGAAATTTTTTCCAAGTCGTTTTTCCAATCCCCTACCAACCTTTTGAATTCACCGGGGTGGGGGGTTAGTATAGAACCCACAGGAATGAATCGTAAAAGTTCCTGGTTTTCACTGATTAAGTTTAAAGCATCAGCATCGATAACAACTGGTTTATGAAAGTTTTCAAAAAGAGACCGTATAAACTTAACTGTTTCAATTTTTGTGCTCATTCCTGGGCCAATTCCAATAGCCGAAAACCTGGAAAGTTCCGGAGGGTGGGTGAGATATTCAGCATCGTCGGTAAGAGCCATAACCTCAGGCAAAGAAGACTGTATTATCCCAAGACCTGATTTAGGAATATAACATGTTACCAACCCGCTT
>JAOUKG010000598.1 GCA_029882725.1 Cyclobacteriaceae bacterium | reverse complement strand
CCTATGATTCCCGCTTTGGATGCAGCGTAATTTCCTTGTCCGGCATTCCCTTTTAACCCAACAACAGATGACATATTGATTATTGATCCTGATTTTTGTTTCATAAAGGTGCGGGTGGCAGCTTTTACAGTATTAAAACAGGATTTAAGGTTAACATTTATCACTTGATCCCACATTTCTTCTGACATTCTCATCAGTAGTGTGTCTTTTGTTATTCCGGCGTTGTTTACAAGAATATCAAGAGTCCCAAATTCTTCTACAACATCGTTTACAAGTTTTTCGGCTTGTGCAAAATCGGAAGCGTCCGATCTAAAACCTTTTGCTTTTACTCCCAATGATTCCAATTCTTTTTCGAGGGCCTCACCTTTTTCTACACTGGATAAATAAGTAAAGGCAATATTTGCACCGTGTTCCGCAAAGCTTAGAGCAATACCTCTTCCAATTCCTTTGGATGCTCCTGTGATTAAAGCGATCTTTCCTTCTAAAAGTTTCATAATTTGGAGTTTTCTGTTTGTTGGGTCAAAATTATAAAATAAATTGAATTCGCCTATTCAAAGGCATAAATCAATTTTGGCCATCTTTTCTTCCATCCTTTTTGTTCTGCTCTTTTAGCTGTTAAATCCTTGTATTGAGGGGTTGTTGGTTTGACAATACCCTGAAGCAGGTCATTGGGCCCAAAAGGCATTAGAAGTGTTTTCTTTTCCCCGAAAGGGTTTATTGCGATAGCTGTGGCTGTTTCTACCCAATAAGTTAAGGCATCGTTGATATTTTTATATCCAGGGTGTTTGTTTTTAGCTGCCATATTCAACTGTTCTTTTACGGACCAGTTGAATTGAGGGTTCAGGGTGGTGAGTCTATTTTGAATTTCAATTTCAGAAATTTTATGATCTGTATTTTCAATATAAATTATATCAATATCATTAAAAATGGGTTTTTCTTCTGTTTTAAATAGGTAATCCCACACAATTGTTCTCAAAAATCCTCCTGAAATCCATAAAAACGGCAAATTAGTACGTAAAACAATGCTTTCAACTTCTAAATAGTAAGTGGATTTATTTAAAATATCAATTATTTTTTTCTTTCCTAAATCACTTTTCATGATGGATTATTAATGGGTAATCAAAATTACATCACTTTATCAATTCACTGTACTCATGTCATAAAATTGATAAAAACGAAAAAACTTTACTGATTAATAGGGGTTAATTTGTAATGAATACATTTGGTCAAAACCACGAATGTTGTGAATATACAGGTTTTGGTGTTTGAAAATGAAAATATAATTTATTTAAACAATGACTGAAGTTTCAGAATTTTTTAATTCAATGAAGCCATTTACCGGGGTTTGCCTGATCTTAAATAATTGGGGTACAATTACGGATGGTTTTTCTAAGGAATACGACCGGCTTCCGGAAGATCTGTTAAACTCGCCATATTCTGAATTCCTACCAAAGGAATTAGGAGGTGTAATTAGTGATTTTATTGAGAATCGAGATAAAAAAAGGGTTCAATTAGAGAAGAGTGTTCAAATAGTATTCAATGATTCTATTTCCGTTTTTTCTGTAAAATGTATTGAAGTCAAGACTGGGGGAGTGGACAGTTTTTTTATTGTGGAAATAGTTTCTAAATCTAAAAACAGTGAAAATTTTGATATTGACATTGAGGAGGTTTATGATGCCTTTTTTAATTCTACACCCTTTGGTTTGTTAATAGGAGGTCTGGACGGTAATCTTATTCAGGCTAATACTGCTTTTTGTTCAATGTTGGGATATACATGGGATGAACTTAGGGTATTGGATTTTCAACAGATTACTCATCCTGAAGATGTAAGTGCTGAAATGAAAGTAATCCAAAAGCTGGTGAACCGGGAAATAGCTTTTGGTGAAATTGAAAAGAGGTTCAGGCATAAAAATGGAAGCTATATTCCAGTTAAAATAGGAGGAAAGATTGTTTTTGATAGGGTAAAAAACAAAAACAAATATTTGATAGCTATTGTAGAGAACCTTACAAAGCAAAAGGACTCAAAACTGGCTACGTATACACTTTTAAATGCCTATAGTGAAGATGCATTTTTGATTGGTAATGAGGGAGGTATTCTCGCAGCAAATGAGGCTTTTGGGGTTAATTCGGGTATAGGGATCAAAGAATTAATTGGTAAAAATGTTAATGATATAGAAGGATATTTGTCAGCCGAGGACAAAAATAAAATACAGGAAGTGTTTTTAACCGGAGAGCAAGTAGACTATGAAATTTATAGCCACAAACCAAAAATTATTAAGAAGAGCATTATTCCAATTAAAGATTCCATGGGAAATGTTTCGAGTGTATGTTCATTTTCTATCGATATCACGGAGCAACGGTTTTTAGCGTTAACAATACAAGAAAGTAAGGATGAGCTAAGGCGTGTAATTGATGGGATGCCCATTATGGTGGCTGTGTTGAATAAAAATGGGAAGATAAAAGATATTAACGAAGCCTTTTTAGATACTTTCGGAATTGAAAAGGAGGAGCTGATCGACTTGCCAGTACATATGTTACATCCTTGGCAATCCCCTGAAACTAACGTGTCTATTCTAAATAGGCTTATAAAAAAGGCCAAAAAAGGTAAAACGGTAAGTGATGATATTGAGTTTATTGATATTTATAGAAATAAAATTAACCTCAATGTTAATTTTAGCCCACTTTTTGATGAAAACGATGAGGTAAAGGATATTTTATTAACGGGAATTGACATTACCAAGCGAAAGTATGCTGAAAGTATGCAGAAAGAGAATGAAAAGTTGTTTAGAATGGTGCTTGATAACCTACCGGTAGGTGTATTTATTGCCAATAAGGAGGGGCATATTTGGTTGAGTAACAAAGAAGGGAAAAAGATTTGGGCTGGTGATTACGTTGAAAAAACAGGATCTAAGGAAGATTAT